>JAYTXB010000463.1:0-10137 GCA_043743205.1 Schlesneria sp. | reverse complement strand
GCTTTGTGCATCCGGCGAGAGAGGAACTCGTGCAGCGCGACTTCGAGCGGCTGGTCTGTTCTGAGTAGCACATAGTCCATGTGCAGGTCGCGCGCTCCGCCCCGGACTGCTTTCAAGAAGTCCTCGAACTCTCGCTGGTACGCCGCCTTCAAGCTGCGCGGTTCTGTGAGTTGGTCGCCCAAGCCTTCCAGTCCTTTGAACAGCGTGGAGTCGATGAACGGGAAGTCCTGTTCTGCGGGGTCAATCACGTGTAGCAAGACGACATCGTGCCGACGATGCCGGAAGTGTTTGAGTCCCAATAGCAGTGACTCAGGGTCGTCGAACAGGTCGCTCAGAATGACGACCAATCCGCGCCGCTTCAGTCGTTCGGCTAGGTCATGCAGAATCGGACCGATCGCCGTTTCGCCCCCTGCGGGCCGGTGTTCCAACACTTCGCAGAGCTGCCGGAGATGAGCTGGCGTACTACCCGGCCGCAGCACGTGACCGACTGACTTGTCGAACGTCGCCAGTCCGACGGCGTCTTGCTGATGCACGATCAGGTAGGCGAGCGAAGCGGCAACGTACTGAGCGTACTCCAACTTCGAAAAGGTCGCCTGCGGAGACCGATACGCCATCGACTCACTCGTATCGACGAGCAACTGACAGGTGAAGTTGGTCTCTTCGTCGTACTGCTTCAAGTAGATGCGGTCGCTCTTCCCGAAGACCTTCCAATCGACGTACCGCAGATCGTCGCCGGGAACGTATTCGCGATGCTCGGCGAACTCGACCGAGAACCCGTGGTAGGGGCTTTTGTGCATTCCCGAAACGTAGCCTTCCACAATCATCCGAGCCTTCAGCTCCAGCCCTTTCAGCTTGCCGAGCGTCTGCGGGTCGAGCAGTCGTTGCAGTGAGTCCATCAGAACCTCGGGTTGAAATGGTGAGGCGAGAGGCGGAACTGTCTGGCCGCGGGATCAGCCGCCGTTCAAAACATCAATCAACTGCCGCAGCCGCGAGGCGTCGCGCCGATTGAAGTGGAGCGAGAGGCGTGGCGCGTCGAGCAGGAGTGTTTCGTCCATTTCAAACGGGTGAGCCTCCGTCCGCTCGATGCGACCGCTCAACAAGATGTCCGTGAATTCGACGTTCAAGCGTTCGATCAGTTCGTCGCTGACAGCGGAGTTGAGCCGCAGTATGAGCCGCTCGCGGATGTATCTCATGCTGTTGTAGACCGAGTAAAACTTCAGGACTTCACTGACGGCGACATCGACCGAATCGGTCACCTTCAGTAGCGAGAGGTCTTGCGGGCTGAGCAGCTTTCGCGAGAGCAGTTGTTCCCGCACGAAGGCCAGCCACGCAGTCCAATAGGTTCCGCCGGGAGCGTCCACGCAAATGATCGGCAGCATGTCGCGTTTGCCCGTTTGAACCAGCGTGAGAACCTCGAACAACTCGTCCTGCGTGCCGAATCCGCCGGGGAACAGGACCACCGCATGAACCTCTTTCACGAACATCAGCTTCCGCGTGAAGAAGTAACGAAAGGTCACCAACTTCTCGTCCTTATTGATGATCGGGTTGGCCTCTTGCTCAAACGGCAACATGATGTTGACGCCCATCGACATCGCCTGCCCCGCGCCGACGTGAGCACCTTCCATGATGCCGCCCCCCGCGCCGGTCACGACCATCCAGCCTTCAGCCGCCATCCGACGACCGTACTCGACCGACGCGATGTAGTCCGGATGGTCCTGTGGCGTGCGGGCCGACCCGAAGACCGTCACCTTCTTTGTCCGTCGGTACGGCGTGAAGACCTTGAAGGCGTACCGTAATTCTTTGAGAGCGCGACTGAGCAGCTTGAGGTCGCCGCGTGAGGCTTCGTCGTGATCGAGCTTGTCGGCGGTCTCTTTGATTTCCGCAATCAACTGCGTGCGGGCGTCTGCATCGAAGTTGCCGGTCCAAGAGGAAGTGGAGGTCAGCATGAATCGGTTCCCTGAGTCATGAACGGAATTGAAGAAGGCTCAACAGGGGCATCAACCATCGACCGCATCGACCGCCTCGGCGCGGGTCTCATAGATGGCCCACAGCGTGTCGAGGGCCGTCAACTTCAAGAGGTCTCGCGCCACCTTGCTCGGTCCCGACAGCACCAACTCGCCACCTCGACTCTTCACCGCCGTGTGGCATCGCAACAGCAGCGCGAGGAATGCGGATCCGAAGAATTGGACTTGGCTCAAGTCGATCACGGCCATCGGAGAAGAGCTGGACTTGAGCGGCTCCATCACGATGTCGGCCGCTTCCTCGATCAAGTCCCACGGCATCTGCTCGACGTTGGGAGACGGGGTGATGATGACGGTGTTTCCGTGCCACTCCAAACGAAAGTCATCCATCGGCGCGGTCATGTTCAGTTCCCTCTGAAAGGTTGATTACGAATTGATTTCTCGAACAGGCTGGTGACGTTCGGTTCACCGTGAGTGGCAGAAGAAAATATTCGTGCAGGATGGGCACTCTTGCCCGTCTGACTGGAGGTCAAAAAGGCGGACGGGCAAGAGTGCCCATCCTACATCGGGGGCTGAATGTTCTCATCGCTCGCCTTATCGCCAAACGCCCGCATGTCAGCAAGTTCGGAAACAAAGGAAGCCCGATCGCCAGCGATCGGGCTTCTCTGATTGCCTCACCATGAACTAGCGAAGCGTTCTCTTCAGCAAGTGCGGACAGTCACCTTACCAACCATAACCGGGATAATAAGCTCCGCCGACGGGATAGCCATGTCCCGGATAACCATAGCTGACCGAGCGATACCGCACCGAGCCATTCGTGGGGTAAGCGTAGCTGGAGTAGCCCGAGTAATAAGCTGGTCGCGCATAGTACCCCGTGGAATAAGCATGGCCCGTGTAGACCGGTCCCGCATAGGCAACGGGCTGCGAGTACCCAGTCTGTTGCGAGTAGACCGCAGGTTGGCTATAGACCATTGGCTGCGAATAGCTCACCGGCTGCGACAAGCAGTTCACGCACGTTGGCTCGCTGTAGTAATTGGAGTTGTTGACGACATAGGGCGATACGTACCCGTAAGAGTACGAAGGCCGATAGTTGTAACGGACGACGCTCCGATAGGGGCGAGCATTGCAGCCGTGGTACAACGCTGGACGACCGTAGTTGTAAGAACCCCAACTCCGAGAGCTGTAACCGCCATGCCACCGATGAAAGCCAATCACGGCTGGCGCGACCGCTTCACTCAGGTTCGGCTGGGCGATCAACGGTGCCGCCGCGACCGAACCTCCCCACAAACCGGCCATCATCAGGCCGACCGCAACCACTCCACCACGCAGCATTTGATTGACGTTCATGATCCTCCTCCTCAACTGGTTTTGAAGCATTCCCCACGACGGTCGAGCCGCCGGTCCAATTGGCTTCCTGCCGCGCGGCATGGTAGCGCGAGCTAATCCCGTGGGCAAGTCGGTCATAGTTTCTAACGATCAGGAAAGTTGTCGGGACTGGGTAGTTTCGGCGCGGCAGACGCGGTTGGCGCTGCGTACTGTTCGTAACTACCGCGTCAGGTACCTCGCTCGGTTTGACAGGCGGAGGTCGCGTCCTAGAATGCCCGCCCTTGTCGCACGGACGCGGTTTCCCGGACTGATTGAATCGTTCGCAGGAGTGACTGCATGACCCCGCGCGTACTCACGGCGCTCCCCGTTTACAACGAAGAGCGTCATCTGACCGAAGTCTTGGCGGAAGTCCGAAAGCACGCGGACGAGATCCTTGTCATCGACGATGGCTCGCAAGATCGGACTCAGGAACTGCTGGCTCGTGAACGAGACATCTACGTCTTGAGTCACACGCAGAACCAAGGTTACGGCGCGGCGTTGCGATCGGCCTTTCAGTACGCGCTCGCCGGACAGTACGACGTGCTGGTGACAATCGACTGCGATGGTCAGCACGAACCGAAGCTCATCCCCGAACTGGCCGCAGCGGTGTATGCCTCGACGGATCAACCCGATGTCGCGATGGATCAGCCTGCTGACATCGTTTCTGGCAGCCGTTATCTCAAGCAGTTTCCCGGCGCGAGCCTCCCTCCCGTCGAGCGACGGCGGATCAACATGCAGATCACCGAGTGGTTGAACGAACGGTTCTCACTCGATCTCACTGACTCCTTCTGCGGCTTCAAGGCGTACCGAGTCGATGCGTTGGCACAGCTTCGCATCACCGAGTTGGGCTATGCGATGCCACTGCAACTGTGGGTGCAAGCGGCCGCCTTGAAGCTGAAGGTCGTGGAGTTCCCCGTCCCGCTGGTCTATCTCGACGAGGACCGCTCGTTCGGTGGCTCACTCGACGTGGCCGAACGTCGCCTTGCCTACTATCGCGAAGTCCTCGAACGGGAAGTGACGACGATGCAACTGAAGTGTGATGGGATGCCCAAACCCTCGGCTTCTCGACCGGCGTTGTGTGCGGCGCCTTAGAACAGGAGTTAGCCAGATCGCAATCTGTAGGATGGGCACTCTTGCCCGTCCTGTTTTTTGTATTCAACTCCACACGTCTGTGGGGATCAGACGGGCAAGAGTGCCCATCCTCCAGTGCGATGTGTGAACAGCGCGACATGGCCCCTCGAATGAACTCGCCCAAGAACTTGCTCGCAGGCTCGGGCACTTCGATCCTCTCGACCGCTCCGCCGCGCCTCGTGCTGCCGCGCGAACACGGTTCGATTTTGTCTGTGCCCGATGGGAAGACCGCAATCGAATGGATCGGTCTCAATCGTGTGCGGCTCGATGCGAATCCGTGCGATGTTCAAGGGATGCCGTTGTCACGCTTGCGGGCATGGGCGCGCGAGGCACTGCTCGAAGAGGCCGTTCGGTTCACCTGTTCGTTGCGAAACGTGAACGTCTCACAGCGCGTCTCACGCATTGGTTCGCTCGCGGCCGCTGGTCCGCTGGTTGTGACCGGCCATCAGCCGGAACTGTTTCACGCGGGAGTCTGGGCCAAGAACTTTGCCGCAGCGGGATTGGCTCGTCGTTGTGAAGGTGTCGCGCTAAATCTGATCGTCGATAACGACACGCTCGACAGTGTGCGACTGCGAGTTCCAGTCGGATCGCCATCGGCACCACGCATCGAGCGACTCGCGTTCGATGCCGATCGTCCCGCGCAACCATGGGAAGAGGCCGTTGTGGTTGACCGCACGCTGTTCCGCGAGTTCGGTGCACGAGTCACTTCGCTCCTGCGTGAGAACTGGTCGTTCACTCCGTTGATCGAGCAATGCTGGCCCGCCGCCGTTCGACATCTCGAAGACTCGCGCCGTTTGTGTGATTGCCTGACTGCGGCCCGCGTGGCTGCTGAACGAAGCTACGGTTGTCAGAACCTCGAGCTGCCGATGTCGCGTGTCTGCGATACCGCGCCGTTCCGTCATTTTGCCGCACATCTCCTCGCTCATTTGCCGCGAGTCCACTCGGTCTACAATGCCGCCGTGCGCGAGTACCGCCGCGAACATCGGCTGCGTAATGCGTCGCATCCCGTTCCCGATCTCGCGACGCAAGACGACTGGCTCGAAGCCCCGTTTTGGATTTGGCGTGTAGGGGACCAGCAGCGTGATCGCCCGTTCGTGCGGCGAGTCGGTTCGCACCTCGAACTGCGTGACAGTCGTGCGGTACTCGCCCGCTGGATTCAAACGGAAGCGGGATCGACTGAGGAGTCCGTTGCCACATTGGCGGACTTCGCGCGCCAGGGGCTTCGATTCCGCACGCGAGCGCTGACGACGACACTCTTCGCTCGGCTCTGTCTCGCAGACCTGTTCCTTCATGGCATCGGCGGCGCGAAGTATGACGCGATGACCGATCTCCTTTGCGAACAACTCTTCAGTGTGACGGCCCCCCACTTCGCTACCGTCTCCGCCACGTTCCATCTCCCGCTCGGCACGACCTCACCGACAAACAGCGTCACCGACGAACAATTTGGCCGCCGAATTCGCGACCTGCGTTTCAACCCCGATCGCCACATCACGCCTCCCTTCGGTTCGATCAATGTCGCGTTGGTCGATGAGAAACGGAGCCTGATCGAGTCGCTCGCCTCGCGCCGTCCGACAGCTTCCGAAACGCGCCGGATCGAAGAAATCAACGCGGCACTGGTCCCGTCCACGCGCGAGCAAGAGCGGTTGTGGCAGTCCGAGCGCGAGGCTGCTCGCCAACGTCGCGCGGTCGAGTCGATCCAACGCGACCGTGAGTTTGCGTGGTGCCTGTACTCAGGCGAGGAACTCGCCGCCAAGCTCCGCGCCGCGTTCGACGTTGGATAAGCGTCGTTCCTACTCGAACCTCGTTCCCAAACTCCTGCTTGGGAACGCATTCCGCCAAGCTCCTGCTTGGCGTGCAGAACGCAGTGTTGCCATTCGCGAAGCGGGAGCTTCGAAGAGGCTCGTTCCCAAGCGGGAGCTTGGGAACGAGAGAACAACGCGACAGCACGACCGACGATGAAGATTGCGTGAAAAGCGGGCGGCAGCGTGGACAATCACGCTCGGGTCACGAAGATGATCGCGCGTCGAGTGGCTGCGACAGCGGTCTCCGCGAAGTTTGTGATTGCCCCGAGGAGTGAGTGATGCGACGACAGTGGATGGCGGAAGCCTTGGGAACATTCTTTTTGGTGTTCGTCGGCTGCGGGGCGATCGCTGTGAATGAGGTGCGGAGTGGTGAGGTGACACACGTCGGCATCTCGCTCGTCTTCGGGCTGATTGTGCTGGCAATGGTCTACACGTTCGGTGAGGTCTCCGGCGCGCACCTCAATCCGGCAGTGACACTCGGGTTTTGGTCGGTCGGACGATTCCCCGGTCGGTCGGTTGCCGGCTATCTCGGAGCGCAGTTTGCAGGAGCGTTCTTGGCCGCTGCGCTGCTGAAGTTGTTGTTTCCCGAATCGAGAACGCTCGGTGCCACGCATCCGTCCGGAGCTGAAGGGCAATCGTGTTTGCTTGAGGGAGTCCTCACGTTCCTGTTGATGTACGTCGTGCTGTCGGTCTCGCGCGGCGCGAAGGAAAAGGGGATCACGGCGGGAATTGTGGTCGGCGCTGTCATCGCTCTCGAAGCCCTCTTCGCTGGGCCGATTTGCGGGGCGTCGATGAACCCGGCGCGCTCACTGGCTCCCGCCGTGATGAGCGGCTCGGTGGGAGACCTTTGGATTTACTTCGTCGGCCCGATCGCGGGGGCGTTGCTCGCGGGAGTCGCCTTCGGAATCGTAGAGGAACCGAGCGCTCACGATCTTCCCACTGCTGCCGTTTGAAGAAAGACTGATGCCTGACCTCTATTCGGCGCGGGTCTCCCGACCCCGCCGAAACGCCCGACCGAAGGTCTCCTCGTCGCCTTGGACTCTGATTGACTGACCGAATCCCTTTGAAAGCATTCACATGACCGAGACCTCCCGCCCCAAAGTCCTGTTCGTCTGTGTCGAGAATTCCAACCGCAGTCAGATGGCGGAAGCGTTTGCTCGCATCGTCGGTGGCGATCAGATCGAAGCGTGGAGTGCTGGCTCGCGACCGTCGGGGCGCGTCAACCCGAAGGCGATCGAAGCAATGCGCGAGTTGGACTACGACCTGACAACACACACGTCGAAGTCACTGACCGAGATCGCTGACGGCCCGTATGCCGCGGCCGTGACGATGGGCTGTGGTGACGCCTGTCCCAACGTGTCAGCCACGCTTCGAGAAGACTGTCAAATCCCCGACCCGCGCGAGATGTCCCCCGAAGAGTTTCGCGAAGTGCGCGACCTCATTGCGGGGAAGGTTCGCGAGTTACTGAGCGGATTGATGGACTCGTGACGGCTTCACTTTGGCTCACGCCCTAGCGGGCGAGTCAAAGCCTCGTTCCGACGCAAGCCTCGTTCCCACCAAACCCTCGTTCCCAAGCTCCTGCTTGGCGTGCAAAATACGATGAACGCGGTGTTGCCATTCACGAAGCGGGAGCTTCGAGGAGGCCCGTTCCCAAGCCGGAGCTTGGGAACGAGGAAATAAGGAAAGAGCTTCTGCACCTCATCACTTCACGATCGTCGGCATCCAGACCACGGCGGTGTCGCTGATCTTGGCCTGTTGGAACGCATCATTCAGCGCATTCTCGGCGGACGGGCGTGACGTTCCCTTTTGATAGATGCGGACGCGAATGCCGTCGATGTCGCCGGTCGCCGCTTGAATGAGCGCGATGATTTCAGGAATCGTCACCTGTCGATCGCCCGCTTTCGAACGAATGAAGTACGACTTCTCGTCGATCACCACTTTGATGACGGCGGGGACGTTGGTGGCATCCGACGCATTGTCGGGGAGCGTGGTGTTTGGCGCATCGGGAGCCTTGGTGGAACGGGTATCAGAGTCCGAGTTGCCTGTCTCCGAAGGTGCGTTGCCCGTGCCGGTCGTTGAATCGCCGATCCCCACGCCGACCGTGCTGCCGCCGCCAAAGCCCTTCCAAAAATCGGGGAGGTACATCCCGACGATGGCTCCCGCAACGAGTGCCGCAACGAGAACATTCCGCTTCCGAAACAACCAGCCTCGCGACCTGTCTTCCATCGTGGACCGACCTTTCTGTGTACTCGATCGACTTTATTTCGTTCATCTCGATCACCGCCACGAATTCATCGATCAGACGCGGCGTCGGGGCGATAGCCGAGGACAGCGTACTCGAACCGGGCGGCTCCGTTACTGTCGGCTCGCATCCGTTCGGCCACGACGGGAAGTCCTTTGATGACCGCCTGCCGGTGCGTCAACCGCGAGTCTCCGTAACTGACCAAGATCAACACGACGCTTTTCGTCTGTGGGAACGATTTGTAGAGCTTGAATAATTCATCCGAGAACTCCTTCGGCGATTCGATCGCTCCGGTTTGAAGTCGCTTCTTCTGAGAACCGGCAGCCACGGTGAGTGAGCCGTTCTCTTGAAGATAGACCTCCCACACGTCGAACCGTTTCTTCATTTCGGCGAACGTCAGCAGATGATCGACGACTTGATCGCCGCGTGAGGCCGCGAGCGTTTGCAACTCCCTCTTCAGCGAGACGATCTCGCTCGATGACAGAACCGCTTCGTCGATGCCGCGCCGTTGGGCGATTTTTTGAATCGTCGCTTCGGGGATGCGGAACAACTCGCGAAACAAGTTGCCCAACTGTTCGCGGCTGGCGTGTTCGGTCTGATCGGTCTCGCGCTGCTTGTCTTCCCACTGCGCGAGCTGTCGTTGCAGCTCCGCCAACTGACGCTGCACCGCTTCCAGATCGATGGCGGCAGTCTGTCGCTCGGCCTCGACCTGTTCGGTCTGATTCTGCGCGACCGTCTGCATTTCGAGGTACAGCGAAAACATCACGATCAGCAGCAGATCGAGCAGCGAGGCGAGTTGAAATGTCAGCTTGCGAGCCGGTGTCATGCGTCGCCTCCCGTGCCGAGCGAGAGTTCGCGTTTGGCTCGCGCGATGGTCTCGCGCACGTGTTGTCGATTCTCTGACAGCCGGCGGAACCGCGTCTCGACGAGGCTGTTCAAGAACATCAGCACGATCGCGGCAACCAGCCCGGCAAACGTCGCCCAGACCGAATCCCCAAAATTCCGCACGATGTCGGCGACAGTCTTTTTTGCGTCCCCGTGTCCACCTTGGAGCGCTGCGCCGATCGCGAGAATCGTCCCCAACACGCCCGCCAACGGATACGCCTCAATCATCGTGCGGCAGACGGTGTAGCAGGTCTCGAACGACTGCGACTGTAAATAGCGGCGCTGTTCATCAAGCGTCTTCACGCGATGAGTAAGCGACAGCCGCTCGGCCTTTTTCGACGGGTCATCCAACACTTCCTTCACGTCGGCGAGGAACGCGTCGATCTGATCCGACAGACTCAGGCTCGTGTCGAGCAAGCTGCGATGCTTGAGTTCGCGGGTGAAGGAATCAAAGTCCGTCGCCATCCGCCGCAGGTCGCGTCGCGCCCAAGCGGTCAGCCAGAGGAATGCGAAGAAATGGAGGACCGCCACGCCCGCGATGACCGGCGCTGATAGTCCCGCCAATCGGCTGAGTAACTCGGCAGACATTTCTCGAAACTGCGGCGGCATGAACGGGGTCTCGGAGGAGGGAGTCTTTGGTCACTGGTCATTTGTCATTGCGGGAGCGAGTTATACTTTGCGCGGCCCAATCCGAAACTTTCCGGGCGGTGGACGTAAGTCCTCCGGTTCTTCACTCCATGAGCCGGAGGAC
>JAYTXB010000462.1:0-6188 GCA_043743205.1 Schlesneria sp. | reverse complement strand
CGTCTGATCGAGAGGCACGGAGTGTGGCGACCGATTTCCGGGCGCAGTGCTTAGACGAAGGGCAAAGTCGCGATGCCAGGCTCAACTTCACGAAGGCTGATTGTCGGGCTGTCGCTATCCCTGTTACTGGGGACACTGACGGGTTGCGCGGCCTTTCATCCGATGGAAGGAGTTCCTGCCCGCTATCTTCCTGCCGATTTGAAGATGGGTGAACGGAGCGGTAAGCGGTCGATCGACTTTTCACTGTTGAGCCAAAAGCCTCCTGCTCACTACTTGCTCGACTCGGGAGATGTGCTGGCGGTTTATGTTGAGGGCGAAGTCGGCAAATCGATCAATCCTCCACCGGTTCACTTCCCGCTGAACAACGAAGGGCCAGCGACATTCGGACTGCCGTTCCCCGTGCGCGAGGATGGCACGATCTCGCTGCCCACCGTCGGTTCGATCTCTGTGCGAGGACTGTCGGTGGCCCAAGCCGAACAGCGCGTGAAGCAGGCGTATCTGTCGCCGAAGGAGATCATTCATCCGGAGAACTATCGTGTGCAGGTCAGCCTGCAACGACCACGGCACTATCGAGTCCTCGTGATTCGACAGGACTCGCGAACCGAGCCGCTGGCCAATGCGGGGACTGGTGGAATCAATCTGGGTCTCGTGAAGCGCGGTTCTGGCAAGCTCGTCAGTCTTCCGGCCTATAGCAACGATGTACTCAACGCGTTGACGGCCACCGATGGACTGCCTGGTCTGGATGCAGAGCCTGCTGTCTATGTCATTCGTCGTCGAAGCCAGCGCTCGGGCGGGACGCTCGATCCGCAATGGCCGACTGACCTCAACCCCGCGCTGCTGTTGCAGCGCGATGCGAAACGAGGCACGCCGGTCGTGCGCGGCCAGTCGGACGCGAGTGACTCGTCGTACTGGCACACCAGTCCGCTCAACTCTGATGAGACCGCGTATTACTCGAGAATGGGGAGGTTGCAGCGAGATCTGCGGAGTGGCGCTGACCACGGCGGGGCTGCTCCGTCGATCGGACAAATTGGCGGCTCGCTGCACGAGCCGATGCGACTTCCCGAAGCGGGCCTCGCGGTTCAAAATGGCTTTTCTCTTGAGCAAACATCCGGCTCGGCAGGCGGTCGTCAACGAGACGCTCGCGTTGGCGACGCTCAATACGGTGATGTTCCACAGCGGGACGTTCAATACGGGAACGTTCGCCAGGCGATCGTTCGTCAGCCCGACGATGTTCCGATGGTTCGGCAACGTTCGGTCCAACATGCCAACTGGACGGGATACGGCGACGAGCAGAGTGCGACATCCGATGTAGGGCGGTCTCAATACGGCGGGACTGACGCGCGGGATGCCGTTGGGAATGAACCGATCTCGCGCATCGAGCAAGCGGCCGCGTGGAGTGAGCCTCGACGAAGCAATCGTCACGGCGATCCGTTCTCGGATCCGAATGCCGAGTCGCGGGCGGTGCAGTTGATGAATCA
This sequence comes from Schlesneria sp., assembly GCA_043743205.1. Lineage (GTDB taxonomy): Bacteria > Planctomycetota > Planctomycetia > Planctomycetales > Planctomycetaceae > Schlesneria. The sequence continues at coordinate 4,710 of JAYTXB010000462.1, read as the reverse complement.
CGATGCGTGGTCGTCGCGAGTCTCATCGCGGCAATCCGACCTCACGGGTTCAATGTCAGCGGGTTCGCGGTTGCCTCAACTTCAAGGGAGTGCGCCCACGGGGCCAGCGGGTCAGCCTGCTCCACTGCTATCGCAACCGAGTCTCATGCCGAACTTGCCACAGAGCTATGGCGATCAACCGTTGCAGGGCGATCCGTCGCTGTCACGCGACTATTCCTCTGTGCCGCGAGACCTGCCGTATCAAACCGTTCCCGCGCGACAGAGGCCTCCTCAATTGCAGATGTCCCCGTCGCAAGTTCCCGTTCAGGAGATGCCGCTCAATTCGTTCAATCCGCAGCCGGGATCAATGGATCGGCCCGAGCACTACGGCGGAAATCCTGGGTTGGATGGAGGCCGACCAGACGAGTTCTCGCAGAGAATGTTGTCGCCACAACCGGGGCAACCGCCGCCGACGGGGGCTCAACCCGGCGGACCATTCGGCGATGCGATGCCACTCGCGCAGCCAGCAACTCAATGGCCTATCCCCATGTCGGGGGCTGGCGCTTATCCGGTTCAAGAAGTTCCCATCGAGATGGGACATAGCGTGCTGTCTAATCTCGATGTCGATGGTCGTCATGTAATTCGCATCCCGATTCGGCTTGGTCCCGGTGAGACCGCTGACATTCGTGAGGAGGATGTCATTCTGCAAGATGGCGACATCGTGTTCATCGAGTCCCGCGATACCGAAGTCTTCTTCACCGGTGGTCTGCTCGGCGGAGGCCAGTACACGCTGCCGCGCGATTACGACTTGGACATCCTGCAAGCCCTGTCGCTCGCCACTGCGCGCGGCAGTGCCGGTGCGAGTCGCGTTGTCGGAGGTCTCTCGGCCTTGAACAACGACGTGTCGATCAGCCCCAGTACCGTGATCGTGCTTCGCAAACTGCCCGATGGCGGCGAAGTGCCAATCAAGATCGACCTCTATCGCGCTCGCACCGACATGTCCGAACGCATCACCATCCAGCCGGGCGACTACATCCTGTTGCAGTACACGCCGCTCGAAGCGATCGCCGCGTTCTTTGAACGCCACTTGCTGGAGGGAGCACTGTTCGGGTTGGCCTCGCAGAGCTTCACCAGCGGCAACTGAAACGCTGGCTTGGGTGCAACTCAAATGACTCGCTCGGAAAGACTCGGCTGGGACCGCGCCCAGCATCTGCATGGAAACGCTCACTTCAGCGAACGGCTTCAGTCTTTTGGTCGAGCAGAAAGATCTGGTTAATCGTTTTGAAGTGAGTGTGGTCGTCGAACTGCCAGACGACTTGCTTGTCGCGAGTCACTTCAAAGAACTGCGGCTGCTGGCCGATGTGTCCGTGACCGAGGTAATTGCAGAAGACGGTGTTGCCGTTCGGCAGTCGCTGGCAGCCAGCCATCAGTCGCAGTGAGTTGCCAGGCAGATCGTGCTCGTTGAGTTCCCAGACGACTTTTTCGTTGGCGTCAAGTTCGATGACCTTGTGGCCGTCACCGCACGTGATGAGCAGATGCTTGTCTGGTAGAGCGACGACTTCGTGCGGGTCACCGGGGACTTTGATCGCTCGCAGCACGCGACCTTCGCAGTCTAACTCGACGACTTTGCTCTCCCCCTTGAAGCAAACGAGATAGTGCCCGTCCTTGGTCTTTCTTGCGCCGCGGAATTGGTTGTGAGTCTTCACCTCGGGCGTCGTGGTGAGCTTGATCTCTTTGGCAATCTTTCCCATGCGGTCCACTTCGAGCAGCCGACTCGTCCCGCATTCACAGATCAGGACTCGGCCCTCGGCGAGCGGTTGGCAGGCGTGGACTTCCGTCTTATCGGGAGCTTTGTATTCCCACACGATCTGCTTGGCCGGAGTGATCTCGACCGCGCCGCTGAAGAAGCAGAAGAGATAGTTGCCGTTGGCCAGTCGCCAACAATCTTGAGGGGCTTTGCAGGCATACTCCCACTCGATCACCCCCTCGGCAGAGACGACGCAGACCTTGCCGCCGTTATGGTCGCAGCAGAGAAACGGATGCGCCGCCTCAGTAAGCGACGTGAAGAAGAGGGCGGTGATTAATACGACGAGGGGCGAGAAACTCTGCATAGGGAAATACTCCGAGGGTAAATGTGAGTGTGACGAACGTAGGCTCACCAACGTAGCGATGTCGGTCAAGGAAGTCGCGCTTGAAACGAGTTGATCCGTCGAGTTGATTGCCGCGTTCGACTCGCCACAATGGTCGCGTGACCGATCGGTCTGCCATCCCTTCGCAGGAGAGTTTCCATGTGGTCGCTGCTTGTCGTCTGTGTGTTGGCCAGTGGTCCCGAGGCTGGCTCCGATGTTCGCAGTGCCTCGCCTGAAGTACTCGCCGAGTTGAAGCAGAGCCTGCAAACCGGCTCGCTGATCTTCAGTCAGGGGGATTGCTTGGCGGTCAAAATCTTTTCCGGCAGCTCATACACGCACGTGGGTGGTGTCGTGGTGAAGGACGGCGAAGTCACCGTGTACGACAGCATGAACGGCCCCGGCGTCAGGAAGACCTCGCTCGACGATTACCTGCGTCTGCAAACGCCCTCGCAGATTCACGTCGTTCACCCCGCGACGCCTCTCGCAACAGAACGAGCCACGGCTTACGAGGCGCATCTCAACGGACAACTCGGCCGCCAGTACGCGATCAAACACCACCTGACCGGTCAGCGCTGCGACGGCCTGCATTGCGCGGAGTACACGACCGACGCTTTGATGGCCGCGCAGTTGATTCGCGCGAACAACTCCGCGCGCGTCTCACCGGGTAGCCTGCTCGAAGGGCTGGAGAAGGCGAACCTCTACACCGATGGAGGCCGCTTCGCCCTGAAGGCCGTCGAACCACCCGCACCCGCCAACCTGACGTGGTGTCAGCGGATGTGGCACGACACTGCCACATGTTGCTCGAACACTTCGACGCAACTCCGCCGCTGGGTCTTGTGCCGGTAGTGGCTGCGTGGTGGAACGGCCATCGTTGCGACATCTTGGGCGACGCGAGTAGAACTTTGTCGAACTGATCGTTGGTCTGCACCGCCTATCACTGCCGGATTCTGTCACCGTGGTCAACCTCTTCGACGAACTTGTCGCCATCGTGCTCGCTTTGGAGCGGGCGAAGATTGACTATGCCGTTTGCGGTGGCGTGGCAGTGGCCATTCACGGATTGGCGAGGGCTACGAAGGACATTGACCTGCTCATCCTTCGCGAGGATTTGGTCCGTGTTCAGGATGTTGTTCGAGGGTTGGGCTTCATTCTTGATGGTGGCATCTTGCCGATGGGGGCAGGAGAGAGATTTGAAAGAGACATCTACCGCATCTCGAAAGTGATTGACAAGAAGCTGTTGACGCTCGATTTGCTAATCGTCAACCCGCTGCTGCAACAGGCGTTTGAGGCCCGCGAATACTACGAGTGGCAAGGGGTGAGGTTGCAGGTGGTCTCACCTGCGGGTCTGTATGTGATGAAGAAGTTAGCGGGACGACCGCAAGATATTGCCGACCTTCAACGACTGGGAATGCTGCCCGATGATTCCGCTACCTAAGCTCCTGCCGCGCGATGTTGACATGTCGCCCGCTGCCATCGAACAGCGGCTGCGCGATGTCAGCGATTTGTTTCAACTCTGTCTCTCGCTTCAGTCCGCCAAACGGCTCGGCACGGTGGCGGAAGTGCGCGAGCGGGAGCGACTCGCCGCCGAAACGGGCAACGACGGACAATCGACGACGACAATCACATCTGAGGAAGAGGACTCACCGCGATGAAGCCGCTGCTGTTGGGATTCGCCTGCCTGCTGATGATGTTCGGCCTTGCCGCCGCTGGAGATCGTATGAGTTACTCGCCGACGAAGAAGATCGACCATGTGGACGAACTGCATGGCGTAAAGGTGGCCGACCCTTACCGCTGGCTCGAAGACGACGTTCGCGAATCGAAGGATGTTGCCGAGTGGGTGGCTGCGAAGAACAAGGAGACCTCCGCGTATCTCGCCTCGATTCCACAGCGCGAGGCGATCAAGACGCGGCTCACGGAACTGTGGAACTACGAAAAGTACGGCGCGCCGTTCAAGGCGGGTCGCCGCTACTGCTACGTCAAAAACGACGGCCTGCAGAATCAGTCGGTTCTCTACAAGATGGACTCGTTGAACGGTGAGCCAGCCGTTCTCATCGACCCCAACACGTGGTCGAAGGACGGGACGGCGGCTCTCGGGGCGACATCGTTCAGCGACGACGGGCGCTATGTCGCCTACAGCGTGGCCGACGCCGGGTCGGACTGGAACACGTGGCGGATCATTGAAGTCGAGACCGGACGCCTGCTGACCGATGAGCTGCGCTGGGTGAAGTTCAGCGGGGCCACCTGGACGCCCGACAACAAAGGCTTCTTCTACGGTCGCTACGACGAACCGCCCGCAGGAGCGGCGTTCCAGAAAACGAACCTCAACCAAAAGGTCTTCTATCACCGAGTCGGGACGGCTCAGTCCGAGGACGTACTCGTCTACAAGCGGCCCGATGAACCGACGTGGGGCTTCGGTCTGAAGGTCTCCGAGGACGGGCGTTATCTCGTCATCAACATCTGGAAAGGGACCGACGACAAGTACCGAGTCCTCTATAAAGACCTGACCGAACCCTACGGCATGCCGATCGACCTGATCGAGAACTTCGATCAGGAGTACTCGTTCATCGGCAACGATGGAACGACGTTCTACTTCGTGACGGACCTC
>JAYTXB010000461.1:0-4624 GCA_043743205.1 Schlesneria sp. | reverse complement strand
TATTGTCGCGCCTCCAGTCGGCAGCCCGTCTTGATCGCCTTGTGATATTCCTCGATCAGCCAGCGGCGTTCGTAGTCTTCGATGATCTGCCAAGCGTCGTCGAAGGTCGTCACGGGGAGTGAGGTCCACAACACCCGGTTTTCATGAAACACCGCGCAGCGGCTCCACACCTTGGGGGGGACGGACCTCGCGCACTTCGACGACCCCTTGCGTCAGTTCTTGGAAGTTGGTGAGGCATTGATATTTCGTCCGGCGTTTCGGGCGGCGGATGGTCACTCGCGCGAAGCGCACTTGCAGACGCGCGGGGTGTTTCTTCGTCGCGCGAACCGACAATTCATACGCTCCGCAGAGCGGTTGCCGGTCCAGCACTTCCCGCAATGAGAGCCGCTGAACTTCACTCTCTGCGTCAGTGGCTTCCACCATGCGGTGCAACTGAGCCGCGCGAATCACCCAGTCGGTGCGCTGCTGGCGGCAATGACAGAACACGTCCAGGTTGTCGGCACCACGATCGAACACAGGGATGAAACGGACTCCGGTGGCCGGTGCCCCGACCTGCTCGATCACGCGGCCCCAGACCTCGGACTCGCGCGGACGTTGCAGGGCCTGATACGAGTTCTCGCCCTCGGGAGCGGGCTGGCGATAGAACAACTCCTGTCCCGCCAGGCCGACGATCTCACCGCTGGCGGCATCGACCATCATCGAACTGTGCAGGAAGAAGCCGAGTCCAGACCCGTCCCCCGTCGGCCCCAAGCCCTCCACCGCACGAAGAATCCCGAAGTCGGTCTCCATCGTGTCGCCAATCAGCAACACCGTCCCCCGCGCCAGAGACTGCGTGCGTTGCCAGTGCGGCGTCGCCACGGCGGAGAACGTGACCTCACCCACGTTGAACAGTCGAGACAGGGCCTTGAGGTCCGACCACCGTTCCGTCTGAGCCGGGCTGCTGCCATCCGGGTGTTCCGCCATCTGCCGAGCCACCGTCACCGCTCGCCGAGTCCGCCGCGCATCCTTCAGATCGCAACTCCCAAAGTTCTCCTCAGCCCGATCCCCGACATCTCACGTGAGAACGCCCACGACACGACTCCCTTCCCCTGATTCCTCCTCCTTGTGCGACAGCCCTCTCGCCATCGACTTCCCACCACCCGCGCTCCGTGGTGGCCATTGAATCCAGAGAAGCAATCGACATGCCCGCCAACCCAGGACCACCAACCCACCTCACACAAACCAAACCCCGCCAACAACTAACCCGCAATCACCAACGCTCGCGATGAAACACAAACTTTGTAAAAATGTGGGTCAGTGCAAGCGCTGGAGTCGCTTTGGACGAAGCCCCGGAGACAAGGATCGACTCCATACCATAAGTCCGGGGCATCGCGAAGCCGCTCCAGCCACCCTGCCGCGCAAACCCTCGTTTCCACATTGAACTACACCCCGCTGAAGTTTAGCCTAGCGACACTGTCACGCGGCTAACCCCCACGCACAAAACATCTTTAGACAGAATCGATTCCGTCTAATTCAAGTTATGTGTTTGAAGTTGTCTGCGTGTAGCCACAGTGCGAACGCGGAGGGAGAAAGCCATGCCGGGCGATGAGAACCCTTACTTGCCGCCAGTGACGTTCGATTATCATTCAGGCAGTGCTGGTCGTAGCTTTCAGATTGGCGGCGACGAGATGAATACGGTCTTTGTGGAAGCGTCTCTATGGACGGGACTCAAGACGCACTCAAGCAATGCGGCCGGAAAATCAACACCGGTGCGGTGTGGCCCTTGTCGATTTGAGCTGGGAGAACGCGAGCGGCACCAAGTTGAGATCCAAGTCGATAGGACCGCAAGAGTAAGTGCGTTTGTCGATGGCGAGCTGGTCGAACGCAACATGTTTCCGCGCTTACGTGCTACCATAATTGCGATAGTCGTTTTGTTTTTTGTTCTGATTTTCCTGGGTGCCTCGCTAGGGTTCGGATTGCTCTTCAATCCATAACGTCCACTGCCCGTCGAAGGCGACACATAACAATGGCATGAACGCGGAGCCGCCGATCGCGAGTTTAACTTGGTGAATCAACGTCGGCGGCCCGGTTATGCTAGGCGTTCGGCGGAGGAGGGCACGGTGAACGCGGCTGTAGAGTTGCACGATTCTGAGGTGGTCGCGGTCGAATCGGCCGTGGGTGCGGTGGTCGTCCGCTTGGCCGCCTACGTCCACCGGTCGGAAGGCCAGCCCGGATTCGACGCCGGCACCGGGTGGTCCCAGCCGGTCACGTTGGTGTTCGCCGGCGGGGTCGTCGACGAGCGGCCGGCCGTTCTGCCCTGCACGCTCGACGACGGCTTCGTGTCGGGCGGTGTTGTGCTGGACGGTCTGTTGCCAGTGCCGGAGTCGGTCGGATCCCCCGTCCGGTTCGAGGCCCGCGGCCTGTACGGCGAGCGGCTGGTGGTCCGGGGTACGGGGCTGGAAGTGGTCGCGGCGGCCGACGGCGTGTTCGTGGAGACGTTCCCCGGCACAAAGCACGCCGAACCAAACGCTGCAGCAGACGGCGGGGGCACGACGGCTTTCCCAGTTACATAGCTCACTCGGCCCCCGCCGCTGCTGAGCTGTGTCGTTCGTCCCCAAATCGAATCCCTCCCTCGCAATAAAAATAAGCATGGCGTTGAACTCGCAAATCGTCGGTAACGTGGGGCTTTACTTCACGTGCTACCATCTATCCCTTCTCGGATGGAAGTGATGCCAACCGCGCGGAATGCTCGCGGTGTCGATGTGATTGCCTACGATCCGGACGCAACTCAATTCATTGGCGTACAAGTGAAGACTCTATCAAAACGAGATCCCGTCCCATTGGGGAATTCGTTGGATAAAATGATGGGCGACTACTGGATCATCATCAACCGTGCTGTCACTGACCCAACCGCCTTCATCCTTCTTCCCGACGAGGTTCGCGACCGGGCTCACCGTGGTGAAAAGAATGGGCGTGTGTCGTACTGGCTTCAACCAAAGGAATATGACAACGATTTGTTTCGCAATGCGTGGCATAGACTGCCGAATCTCACGCAATAATCGGGACGAACAAGGCGGTACACCGGAGCGGGCGAACGAGCCGGTTTTAAAATGGTGAGTCATTCGCGCTGGGTGGCCCGGACGCGGCTTTGAGCGTCCGGGTCGCAGAGCGACAAGAGGTACAAGTTCGGATGTCCGCTATACCTCGCGCGGCGATGAGCGAGATGTTCTTGGCGAGCCGCATCTCCCGACGGTTGTAGCGTCGATTGGCGTCAGCGCGTCCTCGGTCGGGAATGAGCATCGTCAGCCGAATGGTGCCATCGGCCGATCCGGATGCGTGCAACCTGTATCTCAACCGCACGGACCTCAGGCCACAATGCCGCTGGGTCAAAAACCAGTAAGGCTGATGCGACGTGGCAACTGCCCAGTCACGCCCTGACAATGATTCAAACTTCCGTGTGCCTCGGTCTCACGCGGTGAGCGCTTCCTCTGCTTACGTGAACTCTCACACCTGCCCTCGTACTTAAGAAACAGAGCGGATACGTCCAATTTCCGGCACGGGCCACTCGCAAGAGCGGAATCACGTGCCAGGTGGAGTTGCAGGCGGCGAGCCAACGGGATCGGTCGGTTGTAGTCCTGACGCTTTCGCTTTCACGAGCGTTTTTTTTCCCTGACGCAGGTTTTCGAAGCTCTCCCCGGAGACAACGTAGTACCAATCAGCGAACCGTGCATTCAGCTCTTTGACGAGCTTCTCTCCGTCCTTGACCTTCTGATCGAATGCCTTGGAATCCGCTTCGTACTTCTTTTGATCGGCATCAAACTTCGCGAGTGACGCTTCGTAAGCTAGCTTCGGATCCTCGGCCTTGTTAGCGGGAGCAGTCGCATCGGCTGCATCATCAGTAACAGGGGCGTCCGCTGCAGGAGCGGCGGGTTCTTCAGGCTTTACTGGTGCCTCGGGCTTGGTCCCGAGTCCCGCTTCATCGAAATGAACCATCACAAACAAATAGCGGCTCTTCTGTTTTGGCTGGTCTGATCCAGGCTTCTTGTCGGCGTCCGTTGAAGCCTCCGCATCTTTCTTTTCTCCTGCTTCTTCTTTCTGCTTCTCTCCTTCGCCTTCCTTTGCCGCGAAGCCCGCCTCAACTTCTTTCTCAGTCCCGCTGAAGATGTCTCCGAACTTCAGGTCGTATGCGACGCCTTGATTCGTGATGGCGATCAGTTGTCCCTCTTTGGGGACCAGCATTGTGCGATTGGATTTACGTTCGGTCGCGAGGAAGAAGCCCTTGTCCTGAAGGTCGAGCGCCGAGAATTGGTCGCGTTGCAATTTCCCGTCACGCAGACCCTGCATGAGTTTCGCAGGCTTCTGTCGGACGCCGACGATCTTGAGGTCGTCGAGCAACTTCACCAACTTGTTGATTTCTTCTTGATTTACTTCTTCTGTGGCTTCATCCAGGCTGGCCAACTTCCACGGATCGCTGGAGACTTTGCGAGACAGCCTGCTCGATTCTCCTTCGACGATGGCACCTTGGGCCAGATCGACCGAACTGGTGTCGATCACAATGTCGGAGAGTCGCGTGCCATCGAGTTTCAGCAGATCGGGTTCGATCCAATCCGCGAATTTCGTCGAGACTTGGATGTCCAGCTTTGCG
>JAYTXB010000460.1:0-1964 GCA_043743205.1 Schlesneria sp. | reverse complement strand
TTGAGGTACATCAGCCGCAGGGCGCTAGCCCCGGTTCGATTTCGCTTAACCGGGGCTAGCGCCCTGCGGCTAATTTCTGCGGGCCAACAGGAATGGCGGAGAGCCGCTTTTGCAGCTTCAAAAACTGAACCGCCTTGGTACGCAATTGCGCGGCCGTGGTTGCCTCAAGGCCGTCTCCGTATCATCCCGCCGCCATTCCAAGCTGAGTCTTTCTGAGCGGTGAACGTAAGTCCTCCGGCTCTTCGGGTGAAGAACCGGAGGACTTACGTTCACCGCTCGGAAATGTCTCACCCCTGACCGTGCGAGGTCTATTCCAAGCCCTATTCCCTATTCCCCAAGCCCCACTCCCCATGCCTGACACCGTCTTCCTGATCGACACGTTCTCACTGATGTTCCAAGTGTTTCATGGTCTCCCGCCGATGACCAGTCCGGCCGGGTTGCCGACGAACGCCGTGTTCGGGTTCAGCCGCGATCTCGTGTCGCTCCTGCAGACTCATCGCCCGACGTGGTTGATCTGCGCGATGGAGTCAGTGGGAGTCGGCAAGCGGGAAGAGCTGTATCCCGCGTACAAGGCCAATCGCAGTCCGATGCCGGAGGACTTGAGACCTCAGATTCCGCTCCTCATTGAGACGGTCCAGACGTTTGGCATTCCGGTCGTCCACTGCGATGGCTGGGAAGCGGACGACGTGATTGCCACGTTGACGAGGCAAGCGGTGGCGCGAGGCCATCAGGTCCGGATCGTCACGAGCGACAAGGATGCTCGACAACTGCTCGGGCCGCAGGTGCAGATTCTCAATCTGCGTAAGAACACGTATCTCGATGAAGCCGCGTTGCTTGCCGATTGGGGAGTCCGCCCCGATCAGGTCGTGGACTTCCAAGCATTGGTTGGTGACGCCGTCGATAACGTGCCGGGTGTGCCCTTGGTCGGGCCGAAGAAAGCGTCGGCATTGCTCAAGGATTTTGAGACGCTCGAAGGTGTCCTCGCCAACGCGGACAAAGCTCCCGGCGCGAAGCTCAAAGAGAACTTGAAGGTCTTCGCCGATCAGGCCCGCCTCAGCCAGACACTCGTCCGGCTGAATCAAGAATTGGAGTTGAACTTCGATTGGGAGACGACTCGCAACCCACAGCCGGATGTCCCCGCGTTGCAAACGCTCTTCCGGAAGTTCGGCTTTGGTCGGCTGATCAACGACGTGAACCAGTTCGCGCCGAAGGGGACTGCCCCCGCTCCATCTCCCGCTCCCACAACTCGCAAACCAGAGCCACGTTCGACGGGCCGGTCGCTGTTCGATGATGACGATGATGATGGGGTTGAGCCTGATGCGAACGTCGCCTCGCCAACGAGTCCTTCGCTTGTCCCCTCTCCCCCGTCCTCGGGGGAGAGGGCTAGGGTGAGGGGGCCAAAGGTCGAGGACGCGGTCATTCGTGAAGCGGCCTCTTCCTCTGCCCCTCGCCCCTCGACCCTCAACCCTCAACCCGCCCTTCCCCCTCGCCGCTGGGAAGTTATCGAGACCACCGAAGCTCTCGCCGTGTTCGTCGATCAACTGCGACAACAGCCGCGTTTTTGTCTCGACCTCGAAACGACGGGGCTTGATCCGCGCTCGGCACGCATCGTCGGGTGGGCGTTCTGTTGGCAAGCGGGGACAGCGTACTACTTGCCGACGCGCGGGCCACTCGGCAGCGTGCTGTTGAATGAAGTGGAGGTCATCGCGGCGCTGAAGCCGGTGCTGGAAAACCCGTCGCTGCGACTGGTCAATCAGAACATCAAATTCGACCTGATGTTCCTCAGCGAGAACGGCATCTCGGTCTCGCCCGAGTCCGTCGATGTCGATCCGATGGTCGGCGACTACCTGCTCGATGCGGGGGCGCGCTCGCACAGTCTCGATACGCTCATCCAAAAATATCTCGGGACGACCGGCATCCCGATCAGCGACTTGATCGGCAGCGGGAAGAAACAGAAGAACATG
>JAYTXB010000459.1:0-2082 GCA_043743205.1 Schlesneria sp. | reverse complement strand
GCGGCCTCGATTCCATTGCCCTTCGATGCTGTCGAGGTGGTAGTACGCTTCGTGTTCGTTCTGGTCGAAGCGCACGTCATCGAAGACGAAGAATTCCGCTTCGGGTCCAAACTGCGCGGTATCGGCGAGACCGGTCGATCTCAAATAGTTGTCGGCTTTGCGAGCAACGTTGCGAGGATCCTTGGCATAGTCTTCGCGCGTGATCGGGTCTTGGATGTTGCAGGTCATGACGAGCGTCTGCGTCATGAACGGGTCCACAAAGGCGGTGCTCGAATCGGGGACGACCAACATGTCGCTCTCGTTGATCGCCTGCCAGCCTCGAATGGACGAGCCATCGAAACCGAAGCCGTCTTCAAAACTCTTCTCGGTCAGAGCGGTGACGGGAATGGTGAAGTGCTTCTGCGTGCCGGGAAAGTCCATGAACCGCAGATCGACTGCGCGAATTTCACGCTCACGGCAGAGGGCTAAAACTTCACGAGGCGAAGGGGACGGCACAAGGTCTCTCCTGAATGGAATCGTCGGTGGCTGAAGCCGATTCGTCGGCAGGTGACGATGAGTCGGCGCGGCACGATATGCAAAGCCAATACCGACGAGCAAGGTGCGTGAATGCGATCAACTCGCCTTGATGTAACGCGACAAGCCAATTAGTCGGCAGCAGCTTCGGCACTGGCGACCTCACCATTCGGGCCGGGCGATGTCGTGGTGGCTGCGGTTGGGGCAAGTTGCACGAGCGCGTTGCTACCGAATTTTTGAGTGCATTTCGGGCACTTGGCTTTGGCGAGTCCCTTGCCGTTCAATCCGCCGAGCTTCTCTTTCTTGCGGGCTTCTTCACTGACGATCAGCCCGCAACCGGAACACTTCCAACCCCCGATCTCAATCTTGAAGCTGGGGTCTTTACGGTAGTAGTCGATGCTAGCCAAGTCGCGCACCGGGGCTTCGCTGTAGTGGCACTGGTACGTTTCGTAATGATCGGTCAGTGGGATTTCCGTGTTCGTTCCGAAGTCGTCCAGTCCGCCAACCGCTCGCAACGCTCGAGCAAAAGTGCGGAACTCCGACAGACTGAACGACAGGTATTGTGCGTACTTGTCTTCCGGTCCCTTCGGCAGTCTCACGGCAATTCGGCCTGCGCCAAACACTGGGATGTTTCCGAACAACGACTCAGAGTCGAGTGGAGCGGGCTGTACGATCGAAAGTTGAGCGAACGTTTCTTTCGAGTATTGCCGTTTTGTTGCGACAGTCAGTCCGTCGAGCGCCCCCTCGGTCTTCGCGAGTTGCTCCAACATGGCAGCGCGAACGGCTGGTTTCTTCTTCAAATTGCTGCCGAACATCCCGGCCGATCCGACGAGTGTCACCAGCGCCAGATCCTCTGCGGCAACGCCGACATCGACCGATTGAAATTCGTTGAGCAAGCTCTCGGCTTTGAGCTTCAGCTTTTCGGGGACCACCGTGTGCAGTCGGACATCGGCCAACCAGTGCGCGTAGCGGCCGGTGCCGACGGATGCCGCAGAACCACCAGTCGTGACGGCCGCCATTTCGGGGTCGGTTTTCTTCTTGGCGTTGGGCTTCGGCTTCGCAGGGACGACAAACGCCGATTCGCATTTGGGGCACTTGCCCGTCTTGCCACGAAATTTCTCTCGAACGCGAATGCGATGTCCCTGCGGACAATAAACGACGAACGTCTCCTTCGTCGTCACTCCCTTACGAGCACGTGCGATCTCGACTTCCTCAGCAGCAGCGATCTTCAGCAACTCTTCGTCAGGTGAAACTTCAGGCACGGTGGCCGCTGGGTTCGCAGACTTGATTGGTGCGAGCGCGTCTTCACTGAAGCTCTCCACTGCGTTGGCTTCAGAGGTCATCAGCGGGATCGCGTCCAAGTCGCCACCACCAGCAATATCGGTGGTCATCGACGGAATTGTTTCGGACCCCACGTCTTCATCGGCCCCGTGCAAACGAAAAGTTGGTTCCTCTGCAAACTGCGAGTCATCTCCTCCCATGCGGAGTTGAACGGTCTCGGCCAGATCGAAAGCGTCGTCATCTGCTTCCGACAACTGCATGTCGCCCGACAATTCAAAGTCGTCGTCT
>JAYTXB010000458.1:0-8319 GCA_043743205.1 Schlesneria sp. | reverse complement strand
CTCTTGCCCGTCTTTTTTGTTGCGCGCGTGAAGAAGACGGGCAAGAGTGCCCATCTTGCAGATCGCAGACATGTCGTTTTCAACCAGTATTTGTGCCGGTCCTTCTTGTCGCGCTGAGCGTGTTTACTCGCACTTCACTTGCCGAACCGTTCGTCGTCACACCGGAAGCCGTCTCGCTGAAGGGGAACTTTGCTCAGACGCAGCTTCTCGTCACGGCGGTTGTCTCGGATCGCCCGGCCGGATACGCCGAAGACTTTACGCCGCGTGCGACGTTTGCCTCGTCGAATGAGGCCGTCGTCACAGTCTCGCCGACCGGCAGACTCGTGCCGCGCGCGGATGGCTCGGCGGAGATCACGGTCACGGTGGGAGGCGAATCAAAGAGGTTGGCCGTGACCGTGGCAAATGTCGTTGTGGAACCGGCCATCGATTATCTCGATCAGGTTCGCCCCGTCTTGTGGAAGGCGGGCTGCAACATGGGAGCGTGCCATGCGGCTCAGTACGGGCAGGGTGGCTTCAAGCTATCGGTCTTCGGATTCGATCCGGCCGCCGACCGCAACGCGATGGCGCGAGACAGCCAGGCCCGGCGTATCAACCTGCTCGATCCGACTCAAAGCCTCATCTTGCAGAAGCCGACGATGCAGGTGCCTCACGGCGGCGGCCGACGGTTGGACGCCGGTTCGCGCGACTATGAACTGCTCGCCGCGTGGATTCGCGGCGGCGCGGTGGCTCCTGCGACCGAGCGAGTGATCTCGAAGTTGATCGTCACACCGGCTCAACGAATTGGAGATGCCGGTCTCAAGCAGCAGCTTCGCGTGGAAGCTGTTTACGCCGACGGCGAGACGCGCGACGTGACCGCGTGGGCCAAGTTCGACTCGATGGACGAGGGCCTGGTCGCCGTGACGCGCGAGGGACTGTGTACCGTCGCCGGACGCGGGCAGGCTCCCGTCATGGTCCGCTTCGAGGGTCAGGCCGACATCTGCATGTTCGTCATCCCGTTCGGACCGCCCGCGCCACTGATCGGCTGGACGAACAACAACGTCATCGACGAACTGGCCGCGACGAAGTTCAAGGAACTCGGGATCGAACCGTCTCGGCTCTGCGATGACGCCACGTTTTTGAGACGCATCTTCCTCGACGCCACCGGCACGCTGCCGACTCGCGAAGAGATTGACGAGTTCCTCGCCTTAACCGATGCGAACAAGCGGACGGTCTGGATCGACCGCTTGCTGGGGCTGACCGACTCGCCGAAGAAGGGCCTCTACAACGAACGGTATGCCGCGTACTGGACGCTCAAATGGTCGGACCTGATCCGCAACAACAGCCGCGACCTGCAAGACACCGGCATGTGGGCGTTGCACAACTGGATCAAGGGGGCCTTCCGCGAGAACCTGCCGTTCGACAAGTTCGTTTCGCAGCTCGTGCAGGGGAAGGGATCGAGTTTCTCGAACGGCCCGGCCAACTACTTCATCGTGAACAACACGCCGAGTGAACTGGCCGAATCAACCTCGCAACTGTTCCTCGGCACGAGGCTCACGTGTGCGCAGTGCCATCATCATCCGTTCGAGAAGTACAGCCAGGACGACTACTACAGCTTCGCCGCGTTCTTCGCTCGAACCGGGTTGAAGACCAGCCAAGAGTTCGGACTGTTCGGTGGTGAGCGCGTCGTCGTCATCAAGACCGGTGGCGAAGTGAGTCAGCCTCGCACGGGGAAGATCATGCCGCCGAAGCCGCTCGACGGTGAGCCGGTCACTCACCCGCTCGATCGCCGCATCGCGCTGGCTCAGTGGATGACGGCCCCGACCAACGGAGCCTTTTCACGCGCGACGGTCAACCGCTACGTGAGTTATTTACTCGGCCGCGGCCTCGTCGATCCCGTCGATGACATGCGTTCGACCAATCCCCCGACCAACCCGGCCATGTTGCAAACGCTGTCGGATGACTTTGTGAAATCTGGCTTCAACCTCAAGCAGTTGGTCCGCACGATCATGGTCTCGCGGCTGTACCAGCTCGACTCGCAACCGACCGCGCAAAACGTGGCCGACCGCCGGTTCTACAGCCACTTTGAGGTCAAGCGACTCACCGCCGAACCGCTGCTCGACGCGATCGACCACGCCGCCGGAACCCAAACCAAATTCAAGGACCTGCCGCTCGGAACGCGCGCCATCGAGATCCCCGACGCCGAGTATCCCGACTACTTCCTCAACACGTTCGCGAAGCCGCGCCGGACCAGCGTCTGCGAGTGCGAACGCTCGCCCGACGCCAACCTCGCCCAAGCCCTGCACACCCTGAACGGCGACATCCTCACGACCAAGATCGCCACAAAGACCGGCCGCGTCGAAAAACTGCTCGCCGAAAAGAAGCCCCACGCCGAGATCGTCACTGACCTCTACTTCGCCACCCTCTGCCGAGCGCCGTCACCGCAAGAACTCGCCGCCAGCGAGACATTGCTCAAAGACTACACGACGCCGAAGGAATGCTACGAAGACCTGCTGTGGGCCCTGATCAACTCGAAGGCATTTCTGTTTGTGAAGTGAGGGGCGTATCACAAATGTGCGGAGGGCTTGTTCACAGATTGGAACGATCATCGTGTCCGAGTCAACTCGGCCAGATGGAGTTCGATCTCCAGCAGCTTCTCCTTCACGTTCAGTTCGGATTCCTCGATGCGGTGGTTGAGCCAATAGACGGCGGCGCTGATCAGAAAGACCAGCGACTGGACCATCAGCAGCACGCTCACCGGGTTGTCCGGCCGCGACATGCCGACGGCGCAGAAGAAGATCGACATCAGCAGAGTGAAGCCCCAAACCATCTGAGCGATGCGGCGGCCGTCCCGCTTGAGGTCGATCTCGCCGCGTCGCAGCACCGACACAATGGCGATAACCCAGGCCAAGCCGAACAGGACTCCCGTCGCCAGTCCGACTCGGGCCAGCGGTGGCAACTGCGGCTCGGTGATGGCGAGCGATCCGCAGACGAGGGCACTCACCGATGCAGCGACGGCAACGATGCTGAAGATCACTCGGCGCGGGCCCGTCAGTTTTTTAGTCAACATGGATCGAATCTCCTTCTGAATTTGGTTTTGGACACTGGGTGAGGGCGATCCGACCGCCACCAGTCGGTCGCGCAGAGGCAGTTCGTGGTCAGAGGCGGCGTTGTGGTTAGGCATGATGAGTTCCCTTCCCGGTCGGTTCGCAGTTCTCGCGGACGAGGACTTGTCGTAATTCGGACTTGGCCCGATGCAATCGAGACTTCACAGTCCCCGGTGGGATGCCGAGCACGGTCGCGATCTCGGCGATGGACAGGTCGTCGAGAAAGTGCAGTGTGAGAACTTCCCGCTCGGCCCAACCGATCCGACTCAGCCCGAAATGGATCAACTCCGCATTCTCGAAGCGGGTCGCATCGGCGGACTCGTCGGTCGGCTGCTCGTCCAACTCCGTGCGATCTGCCACTTGGAGGGTCGAGTACCTCTCGCGGTAGTGACTCATCACCACATGTCGCGTGAGCGTGTAGAGCCACGGAGCCAACCGGCTTCCCTGCCGCAGCGACCGCAGACTCTGCAACACTCTGACCCAGACCTCTTGCAGCAATTGAGCCGCCTGTTCGTCCTGATCGACCATGCGCCGCACGTAATAGAACAGCCGGTCGTTGTAGCGGTGGACCAGTTCGTCCCACGCCGGCAAGTCGCGGCGCAGGCACCTCAGCACCAGCAGTTCGTCGCGAATGTCGTCCGGTTGTCTCGTCATCGTGGGCACCTTGGTTGGCGGACAATAGAAGAGTCGGGGTGCCGTCGTTAATGGATGGTAGCCCTGTCGCTCCGCGACAGGTGGCGAGAGCGCAATCAGGATGTCGAATCTTGGCTGACGCTGATTCGTCATCGATCACTTACATCGCGATGCGCTTCCTGTCGCGGAGCGACAGGGCTACCTTGCCGAAGCGAATTTGTTACGCCACCTTGCGTGGGCCACTGATTTGCGATTGCACCTGAAGAGTCGCGCCAGAATGCTCGTCGGTTCACAAATCTTCCGCATTCAGGCAAGATTCCGCCGAACCGTTTCGTTCTGCCAACCTCTGCCGTGGAACCGCATCATGACCTTCAGCTTGATCATCCCGATTCTTGTCTCCGGCGTCGCCCTGTTCATCGCCAGCTTTCTGTCGTGGATGGTGTTGCAGTTGCATAAGCAAGACTGGGTTAAGCTGGCGCAGGAGGACAAGTTTTTGGAGGCCGCGCGGGGCTGCGACCTTTCGACGGGAAGTTACGTCTTTCCCGCGTGCAGTTCGCCCGAGGAGATGAAGAGCGAGGAGTTCATCAAGAAGCAGGAGGCCGGGCCGTGCGGATTCATGACTGTGACGGGCCGAGTCAACATGGGCCGCAATCTCGGACTGACGCTTGTCTATTTTCTGATCGCCAGTTTTTGTCTGGCCTATCTGACGACACTCGCCTTTCGGCCGGGTGACAAGGCCGACTTTATGGCGATCTTTCGGTTCGTCTCGACCGCCGCGTTCTTGACGTTTTTCTCGGCCATCGTCCCGCACGCCATCTGGTTCAAGTGCCGCATCGTCGGCCACCTGATCGAGTCGCTCGCCTTCGCCGCCATCATCGGTGCGATCTTCGGCGCGATGTGGCCGGCGGCGTGAAGTAACCCGGAGGATGGGCACTCTTGCCCGTCCGAATTGAAGACCGAAATCCGGACGGGCAAGAGTGCCCATCCTCCGGGTTTCGCTGATTCTTGTCCCTCGCCATGCTTACAGGAGACCTCTTGTGTCATTTGCTTATCGCTCGCTTGCCGTCGTGGTTTGTTTTGGGTTGGCGACATCGACGGTCACGGCTCAGGACAAACCGGCCGACTGGTCGAAGGGGAAGATTGAGGAACTGCTCACGCTCTACCAGGATTTTCATTCGCACCCGGAGCTGTCGTTTCAGGAAGAGCGTACCGCTGCGAAGTTAGCGGCGGAGTTGAAGGCCATCGGTGCAGAAGTGACGACGGGTGTCGGGCGGCGTGGAGTCGTGGGGTTGCTCAAGAATGGAGACGGTCCCGTCATCATGCTGCGAACGGATTTGGACGCGCTGCCGGTTGTCGAAGCCACCGGGTTGCCGTTCGCCTCGACGGTGAAGGCGAAGGATCCGAAAGGGAACGATGTCGGTGTGATGCACGCCTGCGGACACGACATCCACATTACGACCCAAATCGGTGTCGCGAGGTATCTGGCGTCGCACAAGGATCAATGGCGCGGGACCGTGATGTTCGTCGGGCAACCGGCGGAAGAGGTCGGAGGTGGGGCCGAGGCGATGCTGAAGGACGGCCTCTTCACTCGCTTTCCCAAGCCGAAGTATGCCCTCGCACTCCACGTCAGCAGCGACATGCCGACGGGCAAGATCGGCGTGAAGGCGGGATACATTCTGGCCAACGTCGATAGCGTGGACATCAACGTCAAAGGGAAGGGCGGGCACGGAGCATTCCCGCACACGACCATCGATCCGATTGTGCAGGCCGCGCATCTGATCGTCGATTTGCAATCATTGGTCAGCCGTGAGAACAACCCATTCGAGCCAGCCGTCATCACCGTCGGATCGATTCATGGCGGAACCAAGCACAACATCATCGGCGACTCGTGCCGCTTGCAGCTCACGGTGCGCAGCTATTCGCCCGAGACGCACGAGCGGCTGATCGAGGGGATCAAGCGCAAGGCCAAAGCCGCCGCGATCAGCGCCGGTGCGCCCGAGCCGACCATCGAACTGTCCGACTGGACTCCGGCCACGAAGAACGACGCAGACCTCGTCGAACTTGTGGTGCCGACGTTCCGCCGTGTCCTCGGCGAAGACAACGTCGTCACGGTCGAGCCGTCGATGGGTGGCGAGGACTTCTCACAGTACGGCCTCGCGGGAGTCCCGATCTTCATGTGGCGGCTTGGTGCCGTGAACCCCGCTCGTCTTGCAGAGATGAAGAAGGACGGAAAGCAACCCCCGTCGTTGCACTCGCCATTCTTCTATCCTGACGCGAGAGAAACCCTCATCTCGGGAGTCACCACGATGTCGGCGGCAGTGATCGACCTATTGCCGGTGAAGTGACGGCGTGACAGGCTGTTCAAACCCGATGGTGTGGGTTTGGACCCGGCTCGTAGACTCTGAAAAGGGGACTTGGTCAGGTCGCAATTCTGCACGGCAGGCAGGCTGCAACAGCCTAAAGATCGGCGCATTAACAACTGGCGACATCAATCTGAAGCTTGAGGTGAGCCGGGTGCCGTGAGGCCCCGGATTCTTCGCCAAAAAGTCCGGGGCCTTACGGCACCCGGCTCACCGAATCCCGACAGTGCTTGCTGCGCCAGTCCTAAACGACCATGTCCTACAAAACTAAAGTCGGTGGGACCACTCGCAAACGGAACGGTTCTTTTCAGTCGTCTCGACCCGCGTTGGGATCGACGGGCGGCCGAGGAGGTGCTGGTGGAAGCCCATCTTCCTTGATGTTGAGCAGCCGAGCTGCCTCTCTCAAGCATTCGATGAATCCCTGCTCGGCCTTCGAGGGTTCTGCGGGAGCCTTCTTGAGTTCACCCAACATCACGGGCATTCGGTCGCGAGCAGCCCACAGCAGTTGTTGCTTGGCTGGCTCGTCTCGGCTGGCCTTTTTCGCCAACTCTGCCACCACCGCCTTGCCGATGCGATCTGCCTTCGTGTTGACGGAGGCGAAGTCGGTCGAGTTGCTGGACCGTTTCTGTTTGATCTCGTCCACGATGTGCTTCAACTCATGAAAGTTCTTCACGTCCGCCGCGCTGCTTCTGGGTAGCGACATCCAACCGAAGCACAGCAGCATGGACGCAATCACGCCTACCGCGCCCAGCGCCTTGGGTTCCTTGAGCGGCTCCAGCATTTCGGCGAATGAGAACGAAGATTCGTTCCTTGACCGAGACGGCTTGATGGTCGGACGAACCGAAATTGCTGCGGGGCGAGACGAGCCGTAGGAACTGCTCGACGACATGGACATCGCCGACGAGTAATTCGATCCGACGGACGACGTTGAAGGAGCTGGTCGGCCTGCGACTGGTGATGCAGCCAGCGTGCTTTTCTCGGCCGTAGGCTCGACTTCGGAGCTGGTTTCAGACGGCGTTGGCGGGTTGATCACCGGCAGCTTGGGTTGTGATTTCGTGCCAACTGGCTTTGGGGCAGGAGTAACGGAAGCGGTTGCTGTCGCATTGGAACCCGCCCGATCTGCGGCTACAGGCCGTTTGGTGGCAGAAGTCTTCGACCTGCTTGCGGGAGACGCAGTGGCGGGTAGCGCAGTGATCTGTGCGGGGAGCCGATAGGGCAGCACCGCCATCAAGCGACCGATCGAACCGACGCGCCGCCACTTGCCATTCGCACCGAGCTTCACCTCGTCATCTGCCGAAAGCTGCTCATGCTTGGCGTACTTCAACAGCTCATCAAAGTTGAGTGGACCGAGTTCGCTGCCATTCAACAGGCAGTACCAGTCGTCGAGTCCCGTTCTTTGGCTGGAGACATTCAGCATCGCGTCCGAATCGCTCGCGGTGGCGACGACCGTGGCCGTATCGCCACTCGACAGACTCAGTCCGAGTTCCTCGACCGAGCCGGCAGACACCCAACGGCTGGACCTTGCAGAACGAACCTCGTCACTGGCTCCGACAGTGCCCTTGTCGGCCATCTCACGCAGCTTCTCGACAGCGACGGGGCCGAACTCTTCGCCGAACATGCGGTAGTACCACTGGTCTGTCATGCTTGAATTCCCTGAAGACGACTGGAGCTTCGTGATGTCGGAACGCGAACCATTTCGCGAGCCGTACTGACAGTGAACTGAACCGAGACCGTCTGCTCTAAAAAACGTGTCCGTCTGCGGCACCTTCACCCTCGACACTCATCGTGCGGACGGGTGCGACTCGGGATGTCCTTGTGACAGCACGCCGCCGAGTCGCGGCTGGAGCGAAGATTGTCCGAGTTCCTTTCTCGACAGCAAGCGGTCTTGGCGATCCTCATCATAAATTCATCAGCCGATCTCAAATCGGCGATAACTGCCGGTCCCGCTCTGCGGAAAAACTTGGCTCAGCCCATGTGGTCGCCGAGACTCGTGGTCCGTCAATGTTGCATGGGGCCGGGTGCCTGAACGTGTTGAAGCAGCGGGCTTTCCGAACTCTTTGGAATTCGGCGAACTCTCAAAACAACATCGGCCGACGGCTTGGCCACTTCCTCAACTTGAGCTTCTGAACCGCCAGTGTCGTCGTCCGGCATGTCGTGGCGAAAGGAACAGGCGATTGGTACAACGTCGCCCGGTCTGGCGCTTGTCCCAAGAGGAGTAGCTCGATGAGCTGGTTTGGCACGAA
>JAYTXB010000457.1:0-7921 GCA_043743205.1 Schlesneria sp. | reverse complement strand
GCAATCGGCCGCACTGCTGCAATCGGCCAAGTGCGACGAGCAACAACAACAATGGAAGGAAGCGATCGCCAGCTACACGCTGCTCCTCAATAAATTCGCCAACTCGATGCACGCGGCCGAAGCCAAACAACGCCTCGATGCCGCAATGAAGAAACTCGGTGGGTAGGTTCCTCAGGACCGGCGCATTAATCACTGGCGGGATCGCATTTCTGGTCGAGGTGATCCGAGTGCCGTCTCTTGTTCTTCATCCGTGCTCCGGCCCTGCCATCCGTGCGATTGATTTCCTTCAGATCAGGTGATCGCACGGATGGCAGGGCCGGAGCACGGATGAAAGCCAATGCCACCAATTGTTGATGCGGCGTTCCCCCAATCCGCTCTATCGGCCCGCACTTTTTCCTTCTGCTTTGCTAACAGCTCATAGCTTTCCCGCTCTTCCCGAGACCATTCATGCGACTTGCCTTGTTGTGCGACGATTCGGCCGTGGTTCCTTGGCTCGATGCGATGGTGAGCGATTCGACGCATGAAGTTGTAGTTGCGGCGAGTGTGTCACCGCGCGGTGCTGAACTGTTGCGTGGCCGCGCGGGGATTCGGCTGACCGATCATTGGGAGGATTTGCTGCTCGCGCGCGAGATCGACGCGATCCTCGTTGGCGGTTGCGATCCGGCACTGTTGGAAGCGATCAAACAACTGGCGACAGCGGGCCAACCGATCCTCTTCCTGCCGCAGGCGGCTCAAGGATCGACGTTTCTCTACGAGCTGAGCCTGATTCGCGACGACAACCGCGTGAAGCTGTTTCCGGCGCTGTGGCATCGCGGTGACGCGGCACTCCTCCGACTGCACGCACTCTTGCGAGACGGTTCGCTCGGCGCGGTGCGACTGATCCAATTAGATCGCGAGTTGCCTCGTGCGACCGACTCAGAATCACTGCCACAAAGCACCGTCGATGCGGCGCTGTTGCCTGATCTCGACCTGCTTCGTTGGCTCGGTGGCGACTACAACCAGGCGACCGCAATCCGCACGGGTACGGCGGAGGCGGCGGTTCTGATGCAGACCGTCACGCTGGCGGGACGCGCACTGCCGGAGGCAACCTGGCACGTGCAATCGACCGGCGGCGCAGCGGTCTCGCGGCTGACCGTTCATGCGGAACAAGGCCGCGCCGTCGCGGAACTCGATCCGTCAACGGGCGAGTGGACGCTGACGGAACCGAGCGGCGCGAGGGTCATCGGCAATCGTGTCACCGCCGCGCGCGGGCGACTTGATGAAGTGGCCGCGCTGCTCTCTCGCGACGACTCGCCCGCCGCGTGGTCAGACTTGGTGAAGGTCTTCGAGACACTCGATGCGACTCAACGTTCGGTCACGCGGCGTCGCACGATCGACCTCCACTTCGAGCCGATGTCCGAACGTGCCGCCTTCAAGACACAAATGATCGCGATGGGCTGCGGCGTGTTGACCGCCACGCTGATGCTGATGCTCGCGTATCTCGCCGTCGCCAGCTTCGTTCCCTCCGAAGAGACCGAGCGGCTGCAATGGATGCAGAGTGCCAGCGGGACGGTGAGTGAGGGTGGGCAATGGGTGGGCAGCGGCGCGTCCTCGGCCGGCCCCCCCGCGTCGAATTGGCGACACGCTCGAACGGCCCTCGTCTATGCGCGGTTGTTGGTGTTCACACCACTGGCAATTTTCTTGGTCCTGCAACTGCTCTACCCTCTGTCGCGTCCCACCACGACCGCCGCCGCGAATGAATCCGAGAGCGATCGAGTCTCGTAGGGTGCGGCCTCACGTTTCATCAACACAACCACAGCACGACTTTCCTTTCAGCACGGTGAATCATGGCGAAATGCGATCAGGGCTACATGTGTGAAGTCTGCGGTGATGAAGTGGAAGACATCACGGGGAGCGACCTGTATCTGAGATACGTGTTGGGAGAGGTCGAAGCGCGACATCTGATGACGGCACCCGAACGACATCTGCGATGCAATCCGGTCACGTCGCAGTTCATCGTGGCTGCGGAGTTCGAGCCGGTGACAGTCGAAGGACCGTTCGACAAACGACTGCAAGACCCAGTAGAAGTCGCGCAGCGCGAGGCACTCGTCACGCGAGCTTGGCAACGCCTGCAAGTGGTCCGACAACTTGGACTGTCAATCAGCGACTATCCGCTGTCGCGCGAAACGTAGGATGGGCACTCTTGCCCGTCCTACCCTCGACACCTAGCAGCCTGTTGAACAACCCGTAGGATGGACCCCTCGTCCGTCCGTTTTGAGTTTGAATTCCGACGGACGAGGCATCCATCCTACATTTTTCAACAGACACCTCGTGGTCCACCAACGTTGGTTTGATAGGTGGCTGCACTCGCCAGAGTGCGGGTAGCCCACGTTCTGGCGAACGTGGCTACCGATCATTTCAAAGTTGGCAGACCACTCGCGAAGTGGAATTGAAATCCGGACGGGCAAGAGTGCCCATCCTACGATCGGATTAGGAGCCAGTTCATGGTTGAGGATTCGTCGCAGCATCCAGTCGGTTCGCCCGCGTTGTTCTCCCTGAAGGTTCTCAACAACGAGCCGGTTGTTTCCGTGGCGGGATCGTCGGAGCAAGCGGCGATTGATCCGATCTGCGGGATGAGCGTGGATCGGGCGACGGGCTTGTCGTGCGAGCGCGATGGGGCGACGTGGTACTTCTGTTGCGAGTTCTGTCGGACGAAGTTTCTCAACCCGACAACGGTCTCGTCCGAGCCACCACCGCTCGGTACGAACTACTTCTGTCCGATGTGCCCCGACGTGACGAGCGATCATCCCGCCGCGTGCCCGACTTGCGGGATGGCCCTCGAACCCGAGACCACTTCAGCCTTTTCGCCGCAGGTGGAGGAGGGCTCGATGCAGCGCGACTTGTGGCGGCGGTTCGTCGTCGCGGCCGTCTGCACCGTGCCGGTGTTCGTGCTGGCGATGGGACCGATGATCGGCTTGCCAATTGAACGCTGGGTCTCACACACGGCGTCGATGTGGTGGCAGGCCGGACTCAGTGCGCCAGTCATCGGTTGGTGCGGTTGGCCGTTCTGGGTGATTGGCTTTCAGTCGTTGAGAACTCGCCGCTGGAACATGTTCACACTGATTCTGCTCGGCGTGGGAGCGGCGTCTCTGTCGAGTTGGTACTTGCTACTCACACTGACGAGTGCAGGGGCGGAATCAGATCACGCTCAGCACTTGCCGCTGTACTTCGAGTCGGCTGCGGTCATCACCACGCTGGTGTTGCTGGGCCAGATCCTCGAACACCGCGCGCGGCGGCGCACGGGGATGGCGATTCGCGAACTGATGAACTTGGTGCCACCCATGGCCAGTGTGATTCGCAATGGTGTCGAACGTACGGTCTCACTGGGCGAAGTCATGCCGGGTGAGATTCTGCGGGTTCGACCCGGTGAGACGGTCCCGGTCGATGGGACGTTGGTGGGCGACGCGGCTAATTCTCAACCTTCAACCATCGACCATCAACCCTTGCTCACCACGATCGACGAGTCGATGCTGACTGGCGAGTCGCTCCCGGTTGAAAAGAAGAACGGTGACGGCGTGATGGGGGGGACGGTGAACCAGACCGGCTCATTCCTGATGCGGGCGGAACGAGTGGGGCGGGAGACCTTGCTGGCGAGCATTATTGAATTGGTGGCGAAGGCTCAACGCAGCCGCGCGCCGGTGCAGCGGTTGGCCGATGTCGCGGCGAGCTGGTTTGTTCCGGCCGTGTTGATCGCTGCGGCAGTGACTCTCCTCGCGTGGTCGCTCGCGGGTTCCGTGAGTCATGGGCTGACGAACGCCGTGGCGGTGCTCATCATTGCGTGTCCCTGTGCTCTCGGGCTGGCGACTCCGATGGCGATCACGGTCGGGATGGGACGCGCCGCTCGCAGCGGAGTCCTCTTTCGCGATGCCGAGTCGCTCGAAGAACTGCATCGCATCGACACGCTGTTCATCGACAAGACCGGCACGTTGACAGAAGGGAAGCCGAGCCTGTTTGACATTCAGATTGCCGTTGGCTTCACGATTGAAGAAGCACTGCAAGTCGCGGCGTCGATTGAACGATTGAGTGAGCATCCGTGGGCACGCGCGATCTGCGCTGAGGCTACGAAACGGGACGTGATTCTCAGCGAAGTCACCGAGTTCGTGGCGGTGCCGGGTCAGGGAGTGAGCGGCGTGGTGGAGGGCTGTCGCGTGCGAGTCGGTTCCGCCGCGTTCACCGGCAGTCGCCAACAGCCCGCAGGCTGGGACGAGGACTTGGCGGACACCGCGCCGTCGCTGGCCAATGTCTTGCCTCGCTCCGAGTCATTCGTGTGGCTGACGATCGAGGGACGCGACGCGGCGTTGTTTGCAGTCGGCGATGAAGTGCGTGACTCTTCGTTTTCGACAGTCCAGCGATTGAAGTCGGCTGGCGTGCGAGTGGTGTTGCTCACGGGAGATCGTCTCGCATCGGCTCAGTCGGTTGCGAAGCAGTTGGAAATTGATGACGTGCGCGCGGAGCTGCGTCCTCAACAGAAATTGGACCAGATTGCAGAGGCTCGTCGGGCGGGCCAGGTCGTGGCGATGGCGGGCGATGGAATCAACGACGCGCCTGCGTTGGCTGCTGCGAACGTCGGCATCTCGCTGGGGACCGGCACTGACGTGGCGAAGCAATCCGCAGGCGTCATCCTCATTCAGCCCGATCTGCGGCGGATCATCACCGCGCTCGCACTGAGTCGCGCGGTGATGCGGAACATCCGCCAGAATCTGTTCTTCGCGTTCGCATACAACGTACTTGGAGTCCCGCTCGCAGCAGGAGTCCTCGAACCATTCGGTGGCCCGGCTCTCGACCCGATGGTCGCCGCGCTCGCGATGAGTCTCAGTTCGCTGTCGGTGATCGGCAACGCATTGCGGTTGCAGGGGCTGGGAGAAGACTGAGACAACCTCGGTGCGAATTGGCCCCTGATGCGTGTGAGTTCGCTGAAATGCGGCCTGTCCGCGAGCGACTCGACATCGGAAGGCTTTGATTTGGCTGGTCCTCAAGGCGGACGTGAAGGTTGTGAGACTTTCGCTCGACCAATAGAATGCCCGCCTATTTCAGCGGCTTTTGATCCGACCGATCTGGTTGGCGCGGCTGCAAATCGGGAGCTGGATCGACCGTATGCGTTTTCTGCTTATTGACCGAATCACCGAGCTGGTGCCGAATCAGTCGATCACGGCTCTCAAAAATTTGTCGCTGTCGGAAGAGTATCTGGCCGACCACTTCCCCGGTTTCCCGGTGATGCCCGGCGTGCTGATGCTTGAAACGCTGGTTCAGGCGGGCGGATGGCTGATTCGGCACTCAGAAAATTTCACTCACAGCACCATCCTGCTGAAAGAGGTGCGAGCGATCCGATACAACAGTTTCGTGTCCCCCGGTAACACGCTTCAGGTGCAGATGACAGTCAGGAAGCACGCCGAGGGTGTCTGGGATTTTAATGGTGTTGGAACGGTGAACGGAGTATCGGCAGTTTCTGCGCGGCTGTCTCTGGAAGCCTTTAACCTCGCCGATCGCAATCCCGAGTTGGCGGGGTCGGATGCTTCCCGCAGCGAGGTCTATCGCGGGCTGTTCCAGCAAATCTGGAAGCCTCCCGCAGAAAACTGATTTGAAAGTGTGTCGCTCAAGCGGACGCTCTGGCTGATACAACGGGCGAATAGAAGGCTGACGGCGCAAACGCGGCGAAGAGTTGCTCGTGAGAGTAAAGACTCGCAGCAGGCGTTCGCGAGATTGCGGCAGTCGCAACGAACAGAGATTTTGTGATGAAGGGTGACTCTTCAATGAAGCTTGCAGGACGAATTGCGTTGGTGACCGGCGGAAGTCGCGGGATTGGCCGAGCCATCGTGTGTCAGTTGGCGGAAGCCGGTGCGAAGGTCGCCTTCGTCTACCAGTCAAACCGGGATGCAGCCGAAAACTTGGCCAAGGAACAAGCCGACCTCGGTCGCGACGTGTGGGCCTTGCAGGCCGACGTGAGCAAGAAACCGGAAGCGGACGCGGTGGTGGAGCAGGTGCTGGCGAAGTGGTCGAAGATCGACATTCTCGTCAACAACGCGGGGATCATTCGCGACAAACCGATCCTCGCCATGTCGATCGAAGAATGGCAACAGGTGATCGACACCAATCTGACCAGCGTCTTCAACTTCTGTCAGGCGGTGGTGCGTCCGATGATGTCGGCTCGTTACGGCCGAATCATCAACATGTCGAGCGTCTCGGCCGACTTCTCGAACCCCGGCCAAGCCAACTACGCGGCGAGTAAGGCAGGGATCGAAGGGTTCTCACGCTGCATGGCGGTCGAGTATGCGAAGCGTGGCATCACGGTGAACTGCGTGGCTCCCGGCTTCATTGAAACAGACATGACGGTGGCGGTCGTCAACCTTGCCGGTGACAAAATCAAGAACGCGATCCCGGTGAAGCGGCTCGGCAAACCCGAAGATATTTCCAACGCGGTGCTATTCTTCGCCGGTGAAGAAGCCAGCTACGTGACGGGACAAGTTCTGAAAGTGGATGGCGGATTGACGCTCGGCGGGATGGGCTGAACAAGTATCGAGATCTGTGACCGTTGACGACGAAAGCAATGGACTTTCAATTTGGAAATCGACTGTGTCGCGAAACGGCGCCGCAGTCAGTCAATATGTGTGGGTTCGATTGGCCGGTGCTTTGCCCCGGCGGTCAATCGCCAATTCAGGGGCGGCAATGAGTGGAA
Source organism: Schlesneria sp. (assembly GCA_043743205.1). Lineage (GTDB taxonomy): Bacteria > Planctomycetota > Planctomycetia > Planctomycetales > Planctomycetaceae > Schlesneria. The sequence continues at coordinate 1,209 of JAYTXB010000457.1, read as the reverse complement.
CGGTGGTTCGCGGGCTTGGGTGTTCGCCGAGCCGCCTCCCCAGGAGAAATTTGGATGCCTTCACGCGACGAAATTTTGGAAAAAGTCAGAGAGACATTGGTCGATGCATTGGGACTCGATGACGATGAAGTCACGCCCACTTCGCGGCTCAAAGCTGATTTGGGAGCCGAATCGATCGACTTCCTCGACATTGTGTTTCGCCTCGAAAAGAACTTCAGCATGAAGATTCCTCGCAACGAACTGTTCCCCGAGAGTTTGTTCTCGGCGGATGCGGGCTTTGCCGAGAACGGTCGCGTCACCGAGAAGGGACTGACCGAACTGAGGACTCGCCTGCCACACGCCGATCCCGCCACGATCGAAAAGCTGGCGCAAGACCCGCGCGTCGAGAACGTCGAGGACTTGTTCACGGTCAACATGGTCGTGAACTTCTTGAACTCCAAGCTCAATGCTGCGTGACGAGGTCGATTTGCGGCTTCATGAGTACGACCCGGCGACACACGTGTCGCCGGTGATGTCTCGAAGGATGTTTCATGCGTTGGTTCTGGGTTGATCGGTTCACTGAGTTCGAGAGTGGTTCGCACGCCAAGGCGATTAAAAACGTCACTTTGGCTGAGGAGCATCTGCACGACCATCAACCCGGTTTTCCCGTCATGCCCGCCTCGCTGATTTTGGAGGGGCTGGCTCAAACGGGCGGACTGTTGCTGGGTGAACACCGTCAGTTTTCGAAGCTGGTCGTGCTGGCCAAAGTTCCGCGCATGACCTTTCACGGTTGGGCGGGACCGGGTGACACGCTCATCTATTCCGCCAAGCTGACCGACTCCCGCGACGAAGGGGGAATGGTGGACGTGACGGCTCACGTCGGCGATCGCTTGGTAGCCGACGGAGAGATCGTGTTTGCTCACGTCGATGAGAACGAAGCGGGAGCGGGGCGAGCCGATCAGATGAACTGTGTGTTCACGTTGTTGCGTGGCGTCTTGGAGATCGGCAAAGCGGGCGACGGATCGAAAAGTCCCAGCCCTGCGTGATGTTGGCGGCGTGGATGTTTGGAGGGACATGCAGTCGAACTCGGCACGAGTCGGCGGTGTGTTCTATGACTTGGGTCAGGTTGGTGCGAGGAGAGAATCTCATGAGACGCAGAGTCGTGGTGACCGGAATTGGTGCCGTGACCCCCATTGGCAATTCCGTCGATGCCATGTGGGAATCACTTCG
>JAYTXB010000456.1:0-2108 GCA_043743205.1 Schlesneria sp. | reverse complement strand
CCCGTTGAAAAACTGTAGGATGGCCTTCTAGGCCGTCGTTTTTCTGCGGGAAATCGGACGGGCAAGATGCCCATCCTACGTTTTTCAACGGGCTGCTAGTTTCTGGCAAGTCAGTTGGTCGGCACTTCGACGATGGCCTTGATGACTCCCGTTTCGGGTTTGGTGAACGAGGGGAACTGACCGATCAGGTCGTCGAAGCCGGTGCGGTGCGTGATCCACGGTTGCGTGTTGATCGTGCCGGTTTCGATCAGGTTGATGATCCGGTCGAAGTCTGCGGGCATCGCGTTGCGGCTGGCGAGGAGAGTCATCTCGCGGCGGTGCATCAGCGGGTGGGCGAAGCTCACGATGTCGGTCGTGATGCCGACGAAGACCAGCTTGCCCGTGTGGCCGACGTAGTTCAGGGCGTTCGACATCGACTTGTTGCTGCCCGTGGCGTCGATGACGATCGTGGGGAGATGCCCGTCGGTCAGGTCTCGCAGCGTCTGCTCTTCCTTGCCGTCGCCCGCCTGAATCGTGTGCTTCACGCCCATCGTGCTGCGACAGAATTCAAGGCGGCTCGCCACCATGTCCATCACGATCAGATTGGCTCCGGTCAGTTTCACAAACTCGATCACGCTCAGGCCGATCGGGCCGGCCCCGATCACGAGGACATCTTCGTTCTTCTCGGGAGCGCACCGCGCCACGGCATGACAGCCGATGGCCAGCGTCTCGACGAGGGCAAGCTGTTCCATCGAGAGCTTCTTCGAGACGTGTAGCTTGCGCGCGGGGAGCTTGAACAGCGGTCTCATGCCGCCGTCGGTGTGAACGCCCAACACCTGCAAGTCTTCGCAGCAGTTCGTGCGACCGCGACGGCTGGCAAAGCTGGCGGGGTTGTTGATGTACGGCTCGACCGAACAAGTGTCGCCCGCCTTCACGTTCGTCACGCCCGAGCCGACGGCGACCACTTCGACACCCAGCTCATGGCCGGGGATGCGCGGATACGAATAGAACGGCATCTTGCCGAGATACCCGCTGATGTCGGTCCCGCAGATGCCGACGCGGTGGACTCGGACCAGAGCCTCATCGGGGCCGGGTTCGTTCGGTTCGGGGATGTCGATCAGACGGAATTGCTGCGGTTCGAGAAGCTGGATGGCGCGCATGAGTGGCTCGGTTCAATGTGTTTGGTGTTCAGCAAGCTGCGTTCGATGGCTTCACGCTGCTGGACGGAAAGCGCATGCGACACGGTGAGTGGGCGACAGAGAATATCGTCGTGGAAACGGGTCTGAAAGTTACTGCGGCTGACTTGGGCGCTCGGATCACTGGCAGTCGTAGCTGAACTGGTGAGAGTTCAGGCCGAAGTCTCACGACTTTGGATACTCCCGCTTCTGAAGGAAATGAATCGCACGGATGGCAGGGCCGGAACACAGATGAAGAACAAGCGACGGCATCCGGATCACCTCGATTAAGAGTGCGATCTCGCCCGTGATTGATGCGCCGGTCCTCAGTAGTGTGGCGGCTGTTCTTCACTCGGATCGCGGACCTCAGGCGTATCTCCCAGCGAGACCACGCGTCGCTCCAACCGCGCGATCTCCTGACGATTCCCGCGCAACTCCGCATGCAGGCTGAGCAGTGCCTCGTGCATCTGTTCGAGATCATGCTGTGTGTGAGCCAGCGCCGTTTCGAGGCGAATCAATCGGTCTTCAGTGGAGTCAGCAGTCATGATGGTGGTGCGTTCGAGGGGAGTGTGGCTTGCGATGTTCGGGGCCATGTTATCGAATGACTTGCCGAGAAGCCTCACGGTCGCCGTCTCTGGCTGGCGAACACGCCCGGCTGATTGATGATCGGCGCTCCGTGAGACGAGCGGCAGATAAAAATTGACCTGCTGTACGACGGACATCTTTGTCCGTCGTGCCTTTCGACGGACAGGGAAGTCCGTCGTACGGTCAATGATTTCCTGCCGGTCGCCTAAAGGTTGGTGTGCAAACGAGAACTGTTGCCAATGCCCGATTCTTTGTTGCGAGGAAACCGGATGACATTCCCGATCACGCGCGTTGTCTTGACGATTCCGACAGAAGTCGAAACGAGGCGAGCCGGGTGCCGTGAGGCCCCGGGTTCTCAGCCAGCTTCCA
>JAYTXB010000455.1:0-13775 GCA_043743205.1 Schlesneria sp. | reverse complement strand
GGGAAGCTGGTGCTGCGTGAGAACGGCAACATCCTGGCCGAGCAAGAGGTCGAGTACAAAGCGGGCAAGAACCGGTACTCGGTCCCGATCACGCTCCGTTCGGCGGGCTACTACGAATACACGGCGACGATCGAAGTGCCGAAGGCGCAGGACAGCCTCAACCAGAACAACACGGTGTTGAACTACATCTTCGTCGAGGGCGAAGGAAAGGTGTTGCTCGTCGTCGATAGCGTGGGAGACCGTCGCGATTGGGAACGACTTGCAGCGGCGATCAAGGAGGGCGAGCGAGCGGTCGAAGTGATGAACGGAGCCGATCTGCCGAACGACGCCGCGTCGCTGATGCCCTACGACACGATCATCTTCTGCAATGTCCCGCACGACGAATTCAACGTGCAGCAGATGCAGGCCGTGCGTGACGCGGTCTACAACCTTGGCGCGGGCTTCCTCATGGTGGGCGGTCCCAACAGCTTCGGCCCCGGCGGCTATCACCGCACGGTCATTGAAGAGATTCTGCCGGTGACGATGGATGTCTCGCAGAAGAAAGTGCTACCGAAAGGGGCGCTCGCCATCATCCTCCACACGTGCGAGTTCCCCGAAGGAAACACGTGGGGCAAGCGGATCACGAAGCAGGCGATCAAGGTCTTGGGCGCGCAGGATGAAGTCGGCGTGTTGGCCTACACCCAGAAGGGCGAAGACTGGTTGTTCGAGTTGACGCCCGCCGCCAAGTACGAAGACCTCGTGCCGCTCATCAATGGAGCCTCCATCGGCGACATGCCCAGTTTTCAGAACACGATGCAGATGGGCTTGAAGGGACTCAAGAAGAGCGACGCTGCGACGAGGCACATGATCATCATCTCGGACGGCGACCCGCAGGCTCCGACGCCGCAACTCGTGAAGGAGTTCGTGGACAATCAGATCAGCGTGTCGATGGTGGCGATCTTCCCTCACGGTGGACTCGACATCTCGAAGATGCAGGGGGTCGCCGAAGTGACCGGCGGGCGCTACTACTTTCCCGAAGACCCGAACCAGCTCCCCGCGATCTTCATCAAGGAATCGAAGACGCTCAAACGGAGTCTCCTTCAGAACAAAACCTTCGTCCCGACGATCGGCTTCCCGTCGCCCGTGGTCAAAGGTTTGGAGGGGATGCCGGAACTGAAGGGCTACGTCATCACGACGGCCAAGGGCCATCCGGCCATGCAGATTTTGAATGGCCCCCCCGATGCCGAGCAGTCCGATTCGCTCGATCCGGTCCTTTCGGTCTGGCAACACGGCCTCGGCAAGACGGCGGCGTTCACGTCCGACTTCAGTACGAACTGGGGATCGAACTGGCAGCAATGGGACCGCTTCCAACCGTTCGTCAAACAACTCCTCACCGACATCAGCCGTGTGAAAAAGGACGGGCATCTCCGCCTGTCCACGCATACGTCCGGCGGAGATGCAGTCATCGTCGTGGAGGACTTTCACCCCGAGGAATCATTTCTCGAACTGAACACGAAGCTGTCGGGGCCGGGTCAGAAAACGGAGAACGTCCAACTGAAGCAGGTTGGGCCGCGACGCTATCAGGCGACGGTGCCGCTGTGGGGACACGGCCGCTATCACGCGATCGCGCAGGGACTGGGAGGCGATCGAAAGGACTTGGCCTTCGGCGGCTTCATCGTCTCGTACTCGCCCGAGTATCTGCGGTTCCGGTCGAACCGACAGGCATTGCAAGAGATCGCCGATCGCACCGGCGGGAAGGTGCTCAGCGGCGACCCGACGAAGGATGCGATCTACACGCGCGGTCGGACACCGAAGCGCAGCTCCAAGCCGATCTTCGATTGGTTTTTGATCGCGATGGCGATTTTGGTGCCACTCGACGTGGCAATCCGACGGATTCAGATCGACTGGAATTCGATGCGCTTCTGGGCTGTTCGTCGCGCTCCTTCGAACGCCACGCTGGGAACGTTGCTCGAACGAAAGCAAACAGTCAGCGCGGCTCTGCAAGCCCGCAAGAATGAACGGACGATGCCGACTTCCACGGGAAGTGTCCCGCCACGATCGACCTCATCGCAGCCCGCGACACCGACCGCGAAGACCCCGTCCGCCTCATCGGGTTCGACGCCAACCGGCAACGAAATCAAACCAACCTCCACCACCGAACGCCTGCTCGCGCTGAAGCGCAAGCGGGATGAAGACCAGTAAACCTGAAGAGTTCTTGACCACAGATGACACTGATGGGCACAGATAAAACCAAATCGTTCTTATCTGTGGCCATCTCTGTCATCGGTGGTTCAAACTCTTCCATTCCTGAATGGAACCTAACCGATGAGCGTCGCTACCGTATCTGCCGCCGCACCTGTTTCGCCCGAGATGTTGGAGACGGAAGCCAAGCACTTCAAAGAAGAATTTGCCGCCGCTCACGAAGCCGTGGGGCGCGTGATCGTCGGCCAGGAGCGCACGATTGAAGCGTGTCTCACGGCGATCTTTTGTGGCGGCAACGTGCTGCTCGAAGGTGTGCCGGGACTGGGCAAGACCGAGTTGGTGAAAGCCCTGTCGCGCGTGCTGGACCTCGACTTCCGCCGCATCCAGTTCACGCCCGATCTGATGCCGGCCGACATCATTGGGACGAGTGTCATGTCCACGAATGAGACAGGTCAGTACCGCTTCGAGTTCCGCAAGGGACCGATCTTCACGCAGCTTCTGCTGGCGGACGAGATCAACCGCGCGTCACCGAAGACGCAGTCGGCGTTGCTCGAAACGATGCAGGAACACTCGGTCACGACGAGTGGCGCGAGTTATCAACTCAAGGAGCCGTTCTTCGTTCTCGCCACGCAGAACCCGATCGAGCAGGAGGGAACCTACCCGCTGCCCGAAGCGCAACTCGACCGCTTCATGTTCAAGGTCGTCGTCCCGTTTCTCAACCGCGAAGAACTGAACGAAGTCGTCAGCCGCACGATCCTGCGGACGGCCGTCGAGATTCCGAAGTTGCTCGATTCCGACCGTATCATGGCGCTGCGAAAAATTCTGGAGAAGGTCGTCGTGACGGACGCGCTGCGCGACTACGCGGTTCGGCTCGTGCTGGCGACTCATCCCGGCACCGACTTCGCGCCGCCGCGCGTCCGCCAGTTCGTGAAGTGGGGAGCCAGCCCGCGCGCCGCACAAGCACTCATCCGCGCCGCCCGAGTCCGCGCCCTCGCCGAAGGCCGCGCCCATGTGGCCTTTGAAGACGTGCGCCACTTCGCGGGCGAAGTCCTCGGCCACCGAATGCTGCTCAACTACGATGGCCAAGCCGAAAACCTCGACCTCGCCGAACTGGTCCAAGAGTGCGTGAAAGGTCTCACTGAGACAATGTGACCCCGAAGAAATTGAACCACGGATAACACAGATATCACGGATAAGGCAAAGGCGGAATTTATCCATCTCGGACTCTTGTCTTATCTGTGCCATCCGTGAAGTTCGTGGTTGAATTCTTTCTCGGTCGCGAGCTGAGTAAGTAATTGTCGAGCTGACATGAAGGGTATCTCCATGATTCGATTCGCGATTTTGTTAGCCGTCTGTGGATTGACGATTCCTGCGTGGGGTGCGGCTCCCGATGTGGATGTCATTTTGTCGTCGGGCAAGTTCGACGAAGGCATTGTTGCGTTGGAGGCTCATTTGAAGGAGCAGCCGCAGGATGATGTGGCTCGGTTTGGGTTGGGGGCGGTTAGGTTTGTGAGTGCGATTCAAAAGGTCGGGCAGAAGCTGGCGGTGTATGGGCCGAGACCTCGATTGACGTTCGTGGCGACTCCCGAAATCGCGAAGGTTCCTGCGCCGCCGGAGCTGCTGACTTACGAGCGGCTGCGGGAGATCAATCGGGAGTGGCTCGAAGACCTCGCGCGGATTGAGGCGACTCTGGCGAAGATCACCACTGAAGACCTGAAGCTGCCACTGCATGTCGGTCGCGTGACGATGAATCTCGGGACGGCGGAGACGCGTGCCCTGACGCTGCTGCCCGTGTTGAGGCAGTTCCAACTGACGCCGAATGGGCGTGAGGCTGACTTCGCGATCGCGTTCGATCGGGCCGATGTCGATTGGTTGCGAGGCTACTGTCATCTGCTGTCGGCGCTGTCGGAAGTAATGCTCGCGTATGACGGGCAGGGGCTGTTCGAGGTCTCCGCGCATCGGCTCTTCCAACACGCAAAGGTTCCGCACGAGTTCCTGCTCGAACCCAATCGCAATCCGCAGGGAGGCTGGTCCCATTTTGAAGAGATCGCCGACGTGGTTGCCTTTATTCACATGCTGAGGTTTCCGCTGGTCGAACCGAAGCGGATGCCGGTCGCGTTGGCTCACATCGAGCAAACACTGTCGCTCAGCCGTCAGATGTGGAAGCGGATTCAGGCCGAGACCGACAACGATCGCGAGTGGATTCCTGGCCCGAAACAAACGGGAACGATCAACGTCTACGTCTCACAGGAGATGCTCGACAACTGGCTGCGGGCGTTGGACGAAGCCGAACAGATCGTGCGGGGCAAGAAGCTGATTCCGTTCTGGCGCGGCAAGCCCGCACGCGGCGTCAACCTGCGCAAGGTGTTCCTCGAACCGAGGCAACTCGACATCGTGCTGTGGGTACAAGGGACGGCCGCGACGCCGTACCTCGAAGAAGGCGTGCTGACTCAACCCGACACGTGGCAGCAACTCAACGAGGCCTTCGATGGACAGTTCTTGGGGTTTGGGTTCTGGTTCAATTGAGTTGGCCTGTTTTGAAAAGAGGTCGGCTGACGAGATTGTTCTGCTCTGAAGCTGCGGAGCAGCGGTCGAATAAAGCCTGGGGCGTCAGCCCCAGGGATTGACGGTGAGATGACTGAAGCCCCGGAGGGGCGATCTCACATTGGAACTACCGATGGCAAGCACGCACACCAACCTGCTGTACCACATCGTTTACAGCACGAAGTACCGACAACCTCTCATCGCTCCGAGTTGGCAGGAAGACCTTCACAAATACATCGGTGGCATCATTCGCGAACGGGATGGGATTGCACTCGATGTGGGTGGAATGCCGGATCATGTTCACATCTTGGCGAGGCTCAGTCCGAAGTTGGCGATCATGGATGTGTTGCGGGATATCAAGTCGGGGTCCTCGAAATGGCTCAATGAGACGGGTTGGATTCGAGGGCGGTTTGAATGGCAGACGGGTTACGGAGCCTTTTCGGTCAGTCGTTCACAGGTCGATCACGTTGCGGAATACATTCGGGCACAGGCCGATCACCACCGAGCCACAACATTTCGAGACGAGTATCTCGCAATGTTGCGGAGGCACGAGATCGAGTTCGATGAGCGGTATGTGTTTGAAGAAGAGGTTGTCGAGTGAATCGAAGATCGTCCCTCCGGGGCTAAAAATATTTTTTTGTCATCTGGCCTGGGGCCGGCGCTTCGCCCACCCCAGGCTTTACTCGGTCGCCGCTCCGCGGCTGAACATCTCAAGAACAGACACCACGGAACACATGGACACCACCAAACAATTCACTGCGTTGCTCGACAACCACACGCTGGGCAAGGTCGAGCGGATGCGGATGTTGCCGATGCGGCGGCGGACGAATCGCAGTCGCGGTGAGCATCTGGCCGGGAAGGGCGGGACGAGCACCGAGTTCAACGACTACCGCGATTACGTTGCGGGCGACGACATGCGCAACGTGGACTGGAACATCTTCGCGCGGCTGAACCGGCCCTATGTGAAGCAGTACCGGCACGAGGAGGAGATGCACGTGGTCGTTCTGATCGACGCTTCGGCCTCGATGCAATTTGGCGACAAGTTTGAGCGAGCCAAGCAGCTCGCCGCGTGCTTTGCCGTGATGGGTTTGATGAACATCGAGAAGGTCAGTCTGTTTGCGTGTCAGCACGCGGGACAGACTCCGCTCATCTCACCACCGACGACGGGGCGAGCCAGCCTGAAGCGGGTCTTCTCGTTCTTGGAGTCGATCCCGCCGGGAGGTGACTTTCCGATTGAAGAGGCGGTTGAGGCGGTGCTGCGACAGCATCGAGGTCGCGGGATCGCGGTGTTGCTCTCGGACTTCCTGACGTTTGGGGCGCTGGAGCGTCCGATGAACATGCTCTTCAGTGCGGGATTGGAAGTGTTTGCCGTGCAGCTTCTCAGCAGCGTGGAACTTAATCCGGAACTCTCCGGCGATCTGCGGTTCGTCGATTCGGAGAACGGTATGACGCTGGATGTCTCGTCGGTCGGCGACCTGCTCGGGTTCTATCACGAGCATCTGAATGGGTTGCAGGAACATCTCTCGACGTTGTGTCGTCAGCGGAGTGGCCGGTTCACGTGCCTCGACGCGGCGACGCCCATCGACACGATCATGTTTGACGTGCTGAAGCGGAAGGGGTGGGTGCAATGAACGCGGAACTTGGAACTCGGGGCGCGGAGCGAAGACGAGGCCCCCTCACCCTAACCCTCTCCCCCGCAGACGGAGGCGAGGGGACAAGGCAAAGGCATCCGTACCGAGGAGGCCAGCCATGACATTGCCCGGCTTTTCGGCGCTCATCAATGCGTGGTGGTTCCTGCTGCTGGTGCCGTTGATCATCTTCTACTTTTTGAAGCTGCGTCGGCCGCGCGTCGATCTCCCGTCGCTGGCGTTGTGGCGGCAGGTCATCAGCGATCAGCGGGTCAACTCGCCGTTCCAGAAGTTCAAACGAAATCTGTTGCTGCTGCTTCAGATGCTGCTGCTCTGCTGTCTCGTGCTGGGAGCGATGCAGCCGTTTTGGTCGAGCGGGGCGCAGCGTGCTCAGTATCTGCCGGTGCTGATCGACACGTCGGCCAGCATGGCGGCGCTCGATGTGGCGGGAGGCAAGTCGCGGTTGGAAGAGGCGAAGGAAAAGGTTGGCAAGCTGATTGATGACCTGCTACCAGACCAGCGTCTCTGTTTGATCGCGGTCCATTCGTCGGCACGCAAGCTGACCGACTTCACCAACAACAAGCGGTTGCTGCGCGAAGCACTCAGTCAGCTTCAGGTCCAGCATGTGTCGAGCCGACTCGAAGACGGATTCCGTCTGGCGCAGGCGTTGTCGCGCGCGTTCCCGATTGATTCGGTCATGCTGCTTTCTGACGGCAACGTGCCGAAGGATGTCGAGTTTGAGTTGCCGTTCAAGTTGAACTATCAGCGACTCGGATACGGCGGGCCGAACGTGGGGATCGTGGACTTCAATGCGCGGCGGTCCAAGACGGGCTGGGATGTCTTCGCGCGGATCGAAGGGACGAAGCAGCCGGAAGGTGAGAAGGGACCGCCGACCGCGCGTGTCCTCTGCGAATACCAACTGCTTCAGAACGGGCAGTCGATCAAGCAGGAAGCGGTCTCAATCGACAACGGCAAGGCGGAGCGACTCGTCTTCAAAATCTCGACCGACATCGCGGTGTCGTTGGAGCTGCGCGTGAAGCCCGACAGTTTCGATTCGCTCGAAGCGGACAACATCGCGTTTCTGAATCTGCCGAAGCCGAGACCGCTTGCCGTCTATTGTCCAGAGAACATGGAGTCGTTCCGCAACGCGCTGGCCACGATCCCCGACATCAATCTTTACCCGAGTGGCGAATCGACACCGGCTGCCGTCGATCTGAAGTTTGCCGACGGCCCGATCTCCACGGGACCGCCCGCTCACGTGGCCTTCAACGTCGGCTATGTTCCCGACGCAATCGCAGCGCTGCTCGAAGTGGAACCGGGGCTGGCGGAGATCGTCGATTGGCAACGGACCTCGCCCTTGCTGCTGCACGTGCAGTTGCTCGACGTGCAAATTGGCGATGAACCGAAGCTCAAGAAGGGGACGACCGAGCGCGACTTTGAACTGGCCGGTTACGAGGTTCTTGCGCAGTCCCGCACCGGCCCGTTGATCTTGGAGAAGCCGAGCGAAGCGGGGACGGAGTTCCAGTTCGTCTTCCATCCCGATCGATCCTCGCTCGTCTATCGCGTCGGCTTTCCGATCTTGATCCAGAACGCGATTCAAGTCGCCTTGCAACGTGCGTCTCTGTCAGAAGCGAAGGGTTCGCCGACCGGATCGCTGCCACCGCAGAAGCTCGTCGCCGACACCGAGTACACCGTGACCGGACCACACGGTTTCACTCAGACCAGCAAGAGCGATGGGAATGGAATCTTGAGCGGCATCGAAGCCCCTTACGTTGGCCTCTACGCAGTGGCGGGCGGGGCCGAGCCGATCAACGTTGGAATCAGCTTAATGGCCAGTCGCGAATCGTCGCTGGTCTCGGTGCCGAAGCTGCAATTCCCCGAAGTGGCGGTGAGTGCGGCTGAGGCGACCGTGAAGAGCGACCAACCGTTGTGGGGCTGGTTCGCGCTGGCGGGCCTCGCCTTTCTGACCCTCGAATGGTGGTACTTTCAGAAGAAGCCGAGCGGGGTGCCGGGATGAGATCCGGGGTAAGTGACGAGTGGCAAGTGACGAGCGACGTGGGGTGCGACTGGACAAAGTGGGTCGCGTTGTTATGCCTCGCACGTGACGGGCTGAGACATTCCTTAGCGTACTCTGGACTCCAGACTTCCGAAGTCTGCGGAGACTTCGGAAGTCTTACGCGTCGATCATCGAACGTCTCACCTTGGGTTGCGCGGTCGCTCGTTGGCTGCGTACTGGTTGTTTGTCTGTGGGCTTCGCGTCCAGCCTTCGCGCAGACGCAGCCCGCTTCCGAGCGACTCATCGAGATCGAGCAGTCTTCGAACCAGCCGCCGGTCGGTATGGGGCGGCCGATCCCGACGTGGTGGGACGTGAACATCAAAAGCAAGTCGCTCGTCACGGGGCGGTTTGAATTCGTGCTGCGACACGAGGGCAAAGTGCTGGCGACGCTCACCACAGAAGAGTTGGCTCTCACGGGACCGCAGCAGCGGATTCGCGTCGTGCTACCGCCGGTGAATGACCCGAATGAGATCGACCAGTTGCTGGTGGATGTCACGTTTCGCGGCCTGCGGTTCACGGAGCAGGTGGGACGGCACGTGTTGCGTGTGGCGAGAATGCCTGCGCCCACGCACACGGTTGTCGCGCTGACGGCGACGGCGCGACTCAGCCCGAAGCGTTCGCTCGAACGCGACCGCGTGCAGAAGCGGCTCGCGTTGGAATCACTCGCGGTCGCGGATTTGGAAGGCAAAGCCCAGACGGTCTTCGCGTCGCTTGAACCGCCAGACCTCCCGCAAGAGCCGCTCGCCTACTGCGCGTATGAACTCGTTGTGCTGTTCGGCGACGAGTTCCGCGCGCTGAAGAAGCCGCAACTCGAAGCACTGGCGGCGTGGGTTCGCGCGGGGGGAAGCGTTTACGTCGAACCGACCGGTGTGCTGGAGCCGTATCACGTCGAGTTCTTGCGGACGCTGACGGCGACGGACGGAAGAGGACTCGTGTTTCAACCCGACTCGAAGGGGAAACTCGTTCCCGGCACCATTGGCGACGAGGGAAACCTCTTCACGACGAGGATCGGTTTGGGGCGGGCGGTCATTCGGGTGGAAGAAGAGTCGGCGACGATCGACCTTCAGAGCGAAGCGTGGCGGCGCGCGGTCGCCGCGTTGTGGAGACTCCGCAACGAACAGCTTGCCTCCATCGTGAAGACCGGTCAGTTCGCGTCGATCGTGTCGCCGTACTTGCGGCTGTTGCAGGCCCAGGGTGGCTTGCCGAACGGAACGATCCTGGGTGTTGAGAGCGGACCGTCGGGAACTGTGGCCGTCCGCATCGACACGAATGGTGACGGTCAGTCGGACACGAACATTGTGGTTCAAGATACTTCGGGCCAAGCTCGTGGCGGTTCGCTCGGGTTGAAGTTGGTGACATCGACGAGCGAGTTGCTCGAACGACTGATGCCCAACGGAGTGCGGATGGTGCCGTTGTGGTTGCTGGGGGGATTGTTGTTGGGGTTTGTCGTGGTGATCGGGCCGGTCGATTACATCGGCCTCGGTTGGTTGAAGGCGCGCAAGTTCACGTGGGTCACGTTTCCAGCGGCCACGATTCTCGTGACGGCGCTGACGGTCTGGATTTCAAACTCGTACATGACGACGGGAGAGGCGCGACGCGCGCTGGTGTTGCGCGATGTCGGTGAGGATGGCTCGGTCGTGCGGACGAACCGGTTCGAGCTGCTCTTCCTCTCGGCCGCGCGCACCGTGCAGACCGAGGTCAAGAAGGGGACGTTCTCCCCGTTGGCGACGACCTCCGAGATGAACGCGCTCTACCAGCAATATGGTCAATACAACATGACCCTCAGTCGGCGCGGACCGGGACTGGCCTATGGTCAGCCGACTCATCAATCACACGCTCCACCGCGACTGACGGGACGCATCCCGGTCGAGTACATCGCAGCTCAAGACTTGCCGAAGTGGACGCCGCAGTTGAACCGCACGTTCTCGATCCCCGGTGCGACGGAGGAACCGGTTGTCGATTGGAGGAGCCTCACGCAGGGCGAGATCACTCGCACGATGTTCAATGCCCAGGCCTTGCCCGCTCAACTTGTCGCGCGCGTGCGGTCTCAGTTTGGGAGTACGGCTCTCGTGGCGTGCTTCGGGCCGAAAGGAAGTTGGGCCTACGATCGCGCTGCCGGTTGGTGGCGGAACCGAGATCAACAGGTTTCGGGAATGAACGGCGGCATCTATCAGCAGAATGCGCAGTTGGCGTCTCAAGTGAATGCGCGGATGGTAGCAATGGGAGCCTTGGACTACACGGCGACTCAACTGCCCGCCGACATTCAGCAGCAGTCAGGCTTGTTTCGTTGGCTCTATCAGCACTCGGTTGCGATGCCGCGCGGGCTGTTCGGATTGGTCTCGGCCGTCGGTCCCAAAGGCAGCTCTGATCTCGATGACCTCCCGATCTATGACTCGACCGATCCGACGCACGCGCTGCTGATTGTCGTCGTGCCGCGCGGCGAGGACTTTGTCGTGTACCGCAAGTTCGTGCCGTGTGCCGAGTAGCAGAGACGCCGAGCGTGTCGCACCGCTTGCGGTTGGGAACGCTGGCCACGCGAGGAGTGAACCTCTCTGGTTCTTCTCATCCGTGCTCCGGCCTTGCCATCCGTGCGATTCCCTTTGCTCTGAGGAAGTTTGATCGCACGGATGGCAGGGCCGGAGCACGGATGAAGCATAGAACGAGGACGATCAAGTGCTGCTATCGATCCAACACTCGTCACCGGTGCGGCGTACTTCGCGAGGTTGCTTGCTCGGTGGGGAGCCTGCCGTCAAGATGCGACCGGAAGGAATCCAAATGTCTCTCGAACTGCGAAACGTAACGAAAAGCTATCGTGAACCGGGTGGCGGCAGGCTGCCGGTACTCAACGTGAATCATTTCCAACTGGCGGCGGGTGAGCAGGTCGCGCTGGTCGGATCGAGCGGCGGCGGGAAGACGACGCTGCTGAACATCATCGCGGGCATCACTGCGGCCGACGGGGGCGAAGTGCTGGTCGGTGGGACCGACCTCGTGAAGTTGCCCGAAGCGGCACGAGACCGCTTTCGCGCCGAGCGGATTGGCTATGTCTTTCAGACGTTCAATCTGCTGCCCGCTTTCACGGCCCTCGAAAACGTGCTGCTCGGGATGAGCTTCGGTGGCAAGCGGGCTGACCGTGCGCGGGCGATCAAGTTGCTCGAACGAGTCGGCTTGAGTCATCGGTTACATCACCGGCCGAGTCAGATGTCGGTCGGTGAACAGCAGCGAACATCGGTCGCGCGAGCGTTGGCCAATGTCCCGCGCTTGCTGCTCGCCGACGAACCGACGGCCAACGTCGATGCCGCTAACCAACAGACGATCCTCGAACTCCTGCGTGACTCGTGCCGCGAACACAACGTGTCGCTATTGCTCGTCACGCACGCGCCCGAAGTGGCCGGACAGTTCGAGCGGGTCGAGAAACTGGCGGATTTCAATCGGCTGGCGTGACGCGGGTTCGGCTCGCGCTATTGCGATGAGGGATCAAGGCGAAAGCCCCCTCACCCTAGCCCTCTCCCCCGAAGACGGGGGCGAGGGGATAAGAGATGACCTCAGACGAAAGACCTCTCGTGAATCTTGCGACGATTGCCTGGAAGAGTATTCGCCAGCGTGGACTGGCTTCGTCACTGACCGCGCTCAGCGTGGCGCTCGGTGTGATGCTGATGGTGGCTGTCCTGGTCATCTTTGGCATCCTGCAAGCCACGTTCAATCAGCGGTCGATCAACTACGACCTGATCGTCGGGGCGAAGGGCGATCCGCTGCAACTGGTGCTGAGTACCGTCTATCACATCAGTCCGCCGATTGAGAACCTGCCGTATCGGTACTACCTCGACTGGAAGCAGGACAAGCGGATCGAGTCGGCGATTCCGCTGGCGATGGGTGACGTGACTGAAGTCGGTTCGTTTCCGATCGTGGGGACGACGCCCGAGTTCTTCGAGATCGACTACGCGCCCGATCGCGCGTTTCTCATCAAAGGGTCCGCGTTCCGCAAGCCGTTCGATGCGTACATCGGGTCGCGGGTTGCGATGGAAAACGGCTGGGGTGTTGGCGCGAAGCTCAAGCTGGTCCATGGTGGTGCCGATTCGGGGCACATTCACAATGAAGAGTTCACTGTGGTCGGGCTGCTCGCGCCGACGGGGACTCCGCATGACAAGACGGTCTACGTGAACCTCGAAGGCTTCTATCAGATCGAGGGACACGACAAGCCGCTGGTGGAAGGGATTCGTCGCGAGCGGGAGTTCTACCGCGAGGCCCCGCTGGACGAAGCGGCGATGGCGGCGGAGATCAAGCGGCTCGAAGCCAAGTACGGCAAGCACGATCACGGCCATGAAGGACACGACCACGCGGGACACGATCACCTGCACGAGTTGCCGCCGGTCCAGAAGCAAGTGACCGCGATCTTGCTGCGCTGCAAAGGACTGACGGTCGGACCACTGATCGCGGGTGAGCTGAAGAAGGGTTATCAGGCTCAGGCCGTGAACCCAATCTTCCCGATGCAAAAGCTGCTCGATCAGTTCCTCAGGCCCGCGATGGAACTGCTCATGGTGCTGACCGTGTTGATCGTCGTTGTGTCGGGGATCGGCATCTTCGTCAGCATCTACAACTCGATGGCGGCCCGTCGTCGCGAGATCGCCATCATGCGGGCGCTGGGTGCCCAACGCGGGACGGTCTTCTCGATCATCCTCGCCGAGTCGATCATTCTCTGCGTGGGCGGTGGCCTGTTGGGACTGGCTCTCGGTCACGGTTTGGTGTTCGTCGCGGCACCGATCGTCGAACGGCAAACGGGACTGATCGTGAACCCGCTGGCATTTGAAATGAAGGAACTGGTGCTGCTCCCCGCACTGCTGTTGCTCGCCACGCTGGTCGGAATCCTGCCGGGTCTGACGGCGTATCGCACCGACGTGGTGGAGTCGTTGAGCGGCAACTGAAACGCTCTGCTGCAAGGTAGCCCTGTCGCTCCGCGACAGGAGCGCGACGCGGGGTGAGCTTTCGATGTCGAATCGGCGGCGGCTGGGATCGGGCGTCGGCTGGCGTTCTCGCTTCCTGTCGCGGAGCGACAGGGCTACCTTGGCTCGCGGGCAAAGCCCGCTCGATAATTTGGGGCGAGGAGATCCGCAGCCCAACAATTTTGGGTAACGTTCGTCAACGGTCGTTTTCCATGCTTCACGTCTTCCATTCTTCAGGTTCATCGGAACTGCTCCTTGCCAACGTATCGCGACGAATCACCTCCCGAAAATGACCTCGATCTGGCTTTGCTCTCGGTACGAACCGCGCGTGAGGCGGCGTTCGTTGCCATCGAGGAGTACCTCAACAAAGGGACGTGGGTGAGCGATGTTCTCGACCGCGTCTTTCGCACGGGGAGCCTGCCGCCAATC
>JAYTXB010000454.1:0-3602 GCA_043743205.1 Schlesneria sp. | reverse complement strand
TGATTGGTCCTCAATCCAGCGCACTCGCCGTGGAAACGGTCCCCTGAAGTGATTCCTCGCGCGGCCTAAACTGAGTCTTACTGAGCGATGGACGTGAGTGCTCCGGCTCTTGGTGGAAAGAACCGGAGGACTTACGCCCACCGCTCGGAAATGTCTCATCACGACTGTGCGAGGTATCGCTCCAGCATCATTTCTTCTTCGGCGGCACCTTGGTGCGATGCTGCCTGACGGCGGCCAATGCTCGCTCGAAGTCTTCCGGAAACGGCGCTTCAAACTTCATTCGCTCGCCCGTAACGGGATGGTCGAACGCGAGGCTCAGTGCGTGCAGAGCCTGTCGATCAATGATGACCTGTTCTTCTTCGGGAGGCAGGTTCTCTACGAGATCGGAGAGCTTCAGTGCGCTGTGTCCTTCATACAGTCGGTCGGCCACGATTGGATGCCGCAAGTGATGCAGGTGAACTCGCAGTTGATGCGTTCGTCCCGTTTGAGGGCACAGCCGCACGAACGAGAACCCGTGAAAGCGTTCGAGAACGTCATAGAACGTCGAGGAATGGCGCGAGTTTCCGCCGGGTGGGCAGACCATCATTCGTTCGCGGTTGCGATTGCTCACGCGCACATGCGTCTCGATGTAGTCGCGATCGAACGCGATCTCACCCCACGCGAGCGCTCGATATTCCTTCTCGACGGTACGGGCTTCAAACTGGCTGGAGAGATTGCCGTGAACGGCGTTGTCCTTCGCCACGACGAGGACACCCGTGGTGTCGCGGTCCAAGCGATGCACGATCCCCGCTCGCAACTTACCCGCCACGTCGCTCAGTTTGTCGAAGTGAAACTGCAAGGCTCCGGCGAGCGTGCCGCGATAGTTTCCCTTGCCAGGATGCACGATCATCCCCGCTGCCTTGTTGATGACGATGATCGCATCGTCTTCATAGAGGACATCAATCGGGATGTCTTCTGCCGGGAGTGTCGCATCGGGAGCGGTTGGCAATTGGAACTGAACGGTGTCGCCGGGATAGACCCGTCGCGACATCTTGACCTGCTCGCCATTGACTCGCACCAAGCCTTCAGCGATCACGCGCTGAAACGCGGCGCGACTGAAGTTGAGATAAAGGCGCGTCAGGTAGTGATCGACACGCCAGCCGTGAGCACGCTCTTCGACGGTGATGACGATCGGCTCGGTGGTCACTCCGTTCGTTGGTTCGGCCGCAGCCTCAACCGACTCGGGGGCCACATCATCAACGAGGTCTTCGGACATGCCGCTTCGATCATCAAAGAGGAAGCCCGGCAGACAGTGCTACCGGGCCAGTTATAAATCGGGTGGTGGTCGTCAGAGCCAGTGCGACTCTCAAGGGGGCGACAGGCTCAACATAGCCATGTCACTCGGGCTTCTTCTCAGCAGGAGTGTCAGCGACCGCTTCCGGCTTGCTCTCCACTTTAGACTCTTCAGTCGTCGGCTTGGCCTCGGCCTTCGGTTCACCATCCTTCTCAGGCTTGGGCGATGCTGGTTCGTCCTTGGTGGCCTCCGTTTTCGGAGCGTCGGGCTTCACTTCCGTCGCAGTAGGCTTGTCCGACTCGGCCTCTTCCGGCTTTGCCTTGGCATCCTCATCGGTAGCCGGTTTGTCGTCAGTCTTCTTCGCGGCCCCGTCTATTTCACCTGCGGCGGCGGGGGGAAGGAAGGATTCGAGCGATCCCTTGGCCGCTCCATCTTTCGGACGGATATCGGCGGGCTTCGGATTCTGCTTGCTAAACCAAGCGTAGAATTCTTTCGTGCCCCCCGTCTTCAGCGACGCGATCCGTTCTTCTGCGAACGGCTTGTAAATCGTCTCGGGGAAATCGGCGATCAACCGTTGATAGGCTTCGCTCGCTTTCGTTGTGTCGCCATCACTGGTCGCTTCGAGACAGCGGGCCAAGCCCCACAACGCTCGTTCACGAATGATTGGATCGGCACTGGCTGCGGCCACCAATTTCTCGAAGCCTTCGCGAGCACGCTTGAAGTCGGCGAGTGCCAGTTCGCGATCGGTGAACATCACGTCGGTCCCCGACTTCTGATGAGCTTCCGATTCACGCAGCTTGGCCCATTGTCCGGGGATCGCGTCGGCAAACTTTTCGGAGATGTTGCCGAAGTCATCGACGCTCTCGGCACTCTCCAACAAGGCCCATGCGGCGGAACTGGTTTCCGTCGATTGCCGAGTCCACCAAATGCCACCCGCCGCGACCACCAAGACCGTGCAAACAATCGCAACGACGATGGAAGCATTCTTGTCGAGGGCGCTCCCCGTCGATTGGACGAGCTTGCCGAGTTCCGTCTTTTGCAGCAGGTCAGGGTGTGGAACAGGCTCGGTCGACTTGTGCTGATCTATGGGTTTCATACTGGTCTTCACGTCCTGTGGGGCGAGCATCGCCCGGTTGAACCATCCTGAACATCGAATCAAAACTATTGCGAGCGTTCGCCGTTTCACCGCAGATTTGGAATCGGTGACGAGTCTCCGAAAAGCCAACCTCACAAACGGGGCGCGAGTATAGAAGTGCCCTTCCAGACCGTCAAGTTTCTCAAAACCCAAGCGGTCAGGCAGTTGCGCACAGAGATTGGGGCGGGATCGCACGGCAGAAGTGACCGTTTCCCGCTGAGGACCGACTGTCCCTCACGGCCTCTGTCGTGCAGGTTGTGGAACTGGCGAGGCGGCAGGGACCGGTTCTTGGACTGAGTCGCATCGGCCGGTGCCTCGACCCCGACCTCGGGCTTCTTCCTTTGGACTGCGGGGATTAATCACCGCACTCCAAATGGGGCGACCGTCGTTCACTTCCCGCCGCACCAAGTAACGGGGTGTTGGTATTCGAGGTCGAAGTCGGGCCAGTCCGTTGATTGAATGTCCCCTTGTTGTCGGTCAGACTGAACTCGTGATGATATTTGCTCATCCGTGTCGAAACCCGTTTCCAAGCTGAGGAGTCTGGGCCATGTTGCAGCATCTGGCGATTCGAGGGGCGTTTGCGGTCGCGATCAAGACGGCGGCGATGCTCGCTGTTTTGGTGTGGGGAACGGCGAGTGGTTTGTCGGCGGCGGAGCCGGTGGTGACGACGAACTCGATTGGGATGAAGCTGGTCACGATCCCGGCGGGTGAGTTCCTGATGGGAGCCGAGGAAGATCGGGCCGACACCTTGAACAAGTTTCCGTACTGCGATCCCAAGTGGTTGGATGGGGAGTTGCCCCGGCACAAGGTGCGGATCACCAAGGCGTTTGACATGGGGCAGCATGAGGTGACGCTGAACCAGTTTTTGAAGTTCTATCACGACGCCAACTACAAGGTGGAGATCGAGCGGGATGGCAAGCCGAGCTGGGGCTATGAGAACGGCAAGCTGGTGGAATCGAATCGCTATCGTCCGTGGGCACCGTTGGCGTGGAAGCCCGAGATGGATCATCCGGTGATTTACGTGTCGTGGAACGATGCCGTCGCCTTCTGCGAGTGGTTGAGCAAGAAGGAAGGGAAGACGTATCGGCTGCCAACGGAAGCCGAATGGGAATACGCCTGCCGGGCGGGGACCAACAGCCGCTATCACTTCGGCGACGACCCCGAGGAACTGATCCGGTTCGCGAATGCGGCCGA
>JAYTXB010000453.1:0-14318 GCA_043743205.1 Schlesneria sp. | reverse complement strand
CCGAATGAGCTGCGGCAGGATCGGGTCGGTCTCTTTCAGTTCATCGAAGACGGCGGGCCACAGATAGCCATCGCACAGCGCGGGATTCGTGGCGGCGGTGACCACGCGATCCAACCCGTCTTCGTCGCCATACCGCGCGAAGATGCGGAGCGTCGTGAGCAAGTCCCCTTCACGCTCATCCGCCGTGGGAAGCCGCGCGTCGTAGGCTTCGATCAACAACGGGATGCCGCGTCGCGTCAACTGTTGAAACGCATCGGTCTCCAACACCGACTGATAGAGGCCCACCAGTTCGCGATAGTCGGGATCGGCGTCTCCTCCAAGCACGGGCCGCTCATTGAAGTCGCGCATGGCATCAATGAGAACGCCCGCATCGAAGTATGTCGTGAGCAGATACTCGCCAAGCTGTCGGAGTTCTTCCCTCAAGTTGCCGCCGGGAGCAACGCCCCGCTTCAGGGTGTCGTGAAAACGATGTGTGTCATTCAACAAGGCGAGATTCCAATCGAGCGGTGCGAATAGCCAACCCGGGTTCTGCTTCAAAGACGAGTCCCGAGTCGGGGCGGGATTCTAGCCACTGACCCCGTGGATGTCCCGCCGCGCGACCAGACGGCCGTGTCACACTTCCGAGATCAGCACGATCCCCACGAACACGTCGTAGACGGCGTGCGTGCCGACGGTGATGCCGAAGCCACGCAGGAAGAAGAGCGACGCGAAGAACATCCCCGCCAGCGTCCGAAAGACGAAGCTGAACCACAGCGAACGACTCGATTGCACGCGTGCGACCGCTTCCGTCAGCAACGACAGCGACTGCCCATCGGCGGCCGGGCCGAGATAGTGGGCCAGTGAAAAGATGAGGCTCGTCAGCACGATCGTGCCAACTACCGATCCCCGATGTGGGACGAGCAACGCGCGCAGTGCGGCGTAGGTCACGGGGATCAGGCAGAGTCGAAACAGAAACTCTTCGTAGATGCCCGCTCCCATGAAGGCGATCAGCTTCACGAGGAATCCGGAGTGCCAACGGCTCTCATCGACTTGCAGTGTCATCGCACCCGCTTGTCGAAAGCAGTAGTCGGTCAACTGCCCGAGCAGGATCAGCACGAAGGCGAACAGCAAGCTCTCGGCCAACATCCCTCCGAGAGTATCCCACGACATCCGCCACGGTTGGCGACTGATCCATTGCCACGAGAGCATTGCTCCGATCACGACCGCCGGTAACAACCACAACAGATCGAGGCCCATTCGTTGGAGGCCGAGTCTCATCCACGCATCGGCTCCGTTGCGCACGGAGTCTCCGTCGGGACCGCCGATCAGCCAGACACCCATCTCATACGCGAGCAACAGTGGCAGCAGAAAGACAAGGTTGCAAAACGGCCGACGGGTCTCGAACCAGTACTCGGGTTGAGCCAAGACCGGTGGGACGAAGGCATCGACGAACAAATTCCGAAACGTCATGGCCGACACTTCCGAGGAGTGCCGCGCGAGAGTGCGTGGCAACTCGTCAGGTCATCGACGGGCAATGAGGTCGCCGTTCAAGATCGTTGGCAGCGGCGGCAAACTCACGCGGGGCATCCGCACGCTGCCGAACTTTTTCTTGTCAAACTTTGTCGGTTACGAAAACTGCGACTCTCGTGCTGAACGATCTCGGAGTGCGGGGGGGTAGTTTGAATTCAGTCGCACCGAATGGGCCGCCGATCCCAACGAGTGAAAGAGCAGCGACATTGCGGCGCGGGGCGGTCGCATTGCCGAGCCAGTCCGTTTGCCGAGCGAGACCGTAGGATGGGCACTCTTGCCCGTCCCCTGACTTCCTGACGAGTGCGAAGACCGGACGGGCAAGAGTGCCCATCCTACAAATCGGAGTTCGAGCTACAAATTCAGAGTTCGAGCGATCTCACAGTAAGGTGCGTCTGATGGCGACTGACATTCGACTCAAGGACCGACTTCCCGAACTGACGGATCGCATCGTCGATACGTACCAGGAAATCGAGACGACCAATCATCTGGGCCACTGCCCGTTGCCGAGTGTCGAGGCGATTACAGAGATCGCCAACGACCTTCAAGAAATTCTCTATCCCGGATATCGCAAGCGGCAGAATCTGCACTTCGGCAACGTCACCTATCACGTCGGCGATTTGATCGACGGCTTGCACGACCGCCTGACGCAGCAGATCGCCCGCGCACTCCGTCACGACTATCGCCGCAAAAACCAATTGCTGTGTGGTGAAGTTCAGCCCGACTTTGAAGCGGTCGGTCAAGAGAAGGCAATTGAGTTTCTGCAAACGATCCCAGCCCTGCGTAAGACGCTGGCGACCGACGTGCAAGCGGCGTTCGAGGGAGACCCCGCCGCCGGGAATCTCGATGAGATCATCTTCTGCTATCCGGGCTTGGAGGCGATCACCGTCTACCGACTCGCGCACGAGTTGCATCGTCTGCAAGTGCCGTTGATCCCACGCATGCTTTCGGAGTGGGCGCACGGTCGAACGGGGATCGACATCCATCCGGGAGCGACCATCGGCCCGTCGTTCTTCATCGACCACGGTACCGGCGTGGTGATCGGGGCGACGTGCGAGATCGCGAGCGGCGTGAAGCTCTATCAAGGCGTGACGCTCGGCGCACTCAGCTTCGCCAAGGATGAGCAGGGCAATCTGGTCCGCAACTCAAAACGCCATCCCACAATCGAAGAAAACGTTGTGGTCTACGCCAACGCCACTGTTCTCGGCGGCACCACAACCATTGGCAAGAACTCGGTCATCGGCGCGGGAGCCTCGGTCTACGAGAGCATTCCCGCCAACACGGTTGTCACGCTCGAAAAGCCAACCCTCAGGATGCGACAAGCACAGTGAGCCTGCGAGAATCTGTCTTGAGATTTCCCCCTCGCGCGGCCCGATGTGAGACGTAGCCGCACCTTGCCAGAGTGCGGGTGGAGCGTTGCCATGGCCCACGCTCTGGCGAAACGCGGCTACTCCCCCAGGTCTCATTGATCGCTGCGCAAGGGATCAACCTAGCAGCCTGTTGAAAATGACCGGTGTGCTGGACAGAGAATCTCGGTCCAACCAGCCCGTCATTTTCGTAGCGAAGCAAGTGTGCCTCGAAGTCTCCACACAGCCTACGGACCTACGGATCGCTGGCACTGGTCACGCGATCAACTCTTGGACAACGTTGCCGTGGACATCGGTCAGGCGGAAGTCGCGACCGGCGTAGCGGTAGGTCAGGCGTTCGTGATTGAGGCCGAGGAGATGCAACACGGTGGCGTGGAGGTCGTGAACGTGAACGCGGTTTTCGACGGCGTTCCAGCCGAGTTCATCGGTCGCACCGTGGACATGGCCTCCCTTCAAGCCGCCACCGGCCAGCCACATGGAGAAGCCATAGTGGTTGTGATCGCGGCCGTGACCGACGGACGAAATACCGGGCGTGGGGATTTCGACCGTCGGCGTGCGACCGAACTCGCCCCCCCAGATGACGAGGGTGTCGTCGAGCATCCCGCGCGACCGGAGATCATCGAGCAACGCTCCGATCGGTTGATCGCACTCGGTGGCGAGGTCTCGATGGTTCTTCTCCAAGTTGTCGTGAGCATCCCACGGTTGGCCCGGTCGCTGCCAAATTTGGACGAACCTCACACCGCGTTCGAGCAACCGGCGACCGATCAACAACTGGCGGCCATACGTTGTGTCGCCATACCGGTCGCGAATGGATTGCGGTTCGAGACTCACGTCGAACGCCTCAGTCGCTTCGCTCTGCATCCGATAGGCGAGTTCAAACGATTGAATACGGGCCTCCAATTGAGCGTCCTCACCGCGTGAGGCGAGATGCTGTTGATTGAGCTGCTGCAGCAGATCGAGCTGTGCCCGCTGTCGGCCCGGTCGCACGAAGTCGTTCCGGATGTGTTCGACCAACTTGTGAGCTTCTCGATGTTGCGAGTCGATATAGGTTCCCTGATAGGCTCCCGGCAGGAAGGCGGATCGCCAGTTGTTGCCCGCCGTGGCGGGAGTTCCGCCGGGACACATCACGATGAAGCCGGGGAGATTTTGATTGTCCGTCCCCAGTCCGTAAGTGACCCACGCCCCCATGCTCGGGCGCGACTGCCGCGTGTCGCCGCAGTTCATCATCAAGTACGACGGCTCGTGATTGGGGACATCCGTGTGCATCGACCGAATTACACACAAGTCGTCGGCCGAACGCGCCACGTGCGGGAACAACTCGCTGATCTCGAGGCCGCTCTGACCGTACTTTTTGAACTGGAAAGGCGAGGCGAAGGCGGCTCCCGTCTTGCGTTCGGTGCGCTGCGAAGTCGGCAACGATCGGCCGTGATACTGCGCGAGAACTGGCTTCGGATCGAACGAGTCGATGTGCGAGACGCCGCCGTTCATGAAGAGATGAATGACACGCTTGGCCTTCGCGGCAAAGTGCGGTTGCTTCGGGGCCAGCGGTGAGGGACTGGCGACGCCGTCTGGGATCGCGCCTGCCGCTGCTGCCTCACGCGAGAGCAGATCGGCCATACCAAGCCAGCCCATCCCGATCCCCGCACGAGTCAGCCAGTCGCGTCGTGTCTGCATGGTTGATTCCTCTCAACACGTCGTAGGATGGGCACGCTTGCCCGTCCTCTTTGCCGTACATCAAAACAAGAAGACGGGCAGGAGTGCCCATCCTACGGGTTAGTCGATGAACACGAACTCGTTCGAGAGGAGCAGCACTTGGAGATACTCCTCCCAGCGCGTGAAGAATTGGGACGCATCGAGCGGATCGTCGTCGGCCATAGACGACAGGTATTCGCTGCCGAGTGTCAGCTCTGCGGGACGAGCCTGACGACCGAACAGTAAGCGATGCACGGCGTCGATCTGTTCAGTCAATGTTGGCTGACTTGTGATCTCGGGCCGCGCGGCCAAGCACTTCACCTGCTGCTTCAAGAACGGGCCATTCATCAGG
Source organism: Schlesneria sp. (assembly GCA_043743205.1). Taxonomy (GTDB): domain Bacteria; phylum Planctomycetota; class Planctomycetia; order Planctomycetales; family Planctomycetaceae; genus Schlesneria. Next base: position 9,401 of record JAYTXB010000453.1, on the reverse strand, counting down.
AACAGCGCCTGTTGAGGGACCGTGGATTGATGGCGTTGCGGACTGGAGACATCGGGCGGCGCGAAGTCGAACGTGCGCAGTTCGCCCGGCAGGTTCTGGCGGTCGATGAATCCGTAGACCGACCGGCGCGATGACGACTGCGCGGCGAACAAGTCCACCGCCGGGCCGCTCATTTTGAGGTCCAACTGACCGGAGACGTGCAGCAGCGCATCGCGCATCGCTTCCCATTCCAGTCGTCGTCGGTTCATGGACCAGAGCAACGTGTTCTCGGGGTCGAGCGTTCGGCGCGGGTCTCCCGACCCCGACGAAACCGTGGACCGAAGGTCTCCCTTTTCTTCTCCCTCTTCTGCGTCCAGAACGGAAGGAAGAGGAGACCTGCGGTCGGGCGTTTCGGCGGGGTCAGGAGACCCGCGCCGAACGCGCCGGACAGTCGCCTCATCGCGAACGAACGAACTCTGTTGGCGGTACGTGGACGAGAGCATGATCTCGCGGTGGAGCGACTTGATTGACCAACCGCTCGCGATGAAGCGGTGGGCCAGATGATCGAGCAGTTCGGGGTGAGTCGGCCGTTCGCCACGGAGTCCGAAATCGCTGGGCGTTCGCACGAGACCCGCTCCGAAATGGTGCATCCAAACGCGGTTGACGAGGACGCGCGCGGTGAGCGGGTTGTCGGCGCTGGCAATGGCCCGCGCGAGTTCCAATCGTCCGCTGCCGTGTTGAAACGGCTGTCGCTCACCGCGAGTCAGCGCGGCGAGAAACTGCCTCGGGACGACTTCGCCGGGGTTGCTCGCGTTGCCTCGAATGAAGACGCGCGAGTCGGTCGGATGCCGGGCGTCTTCCAAGGCCATCGCGTGGGGAGCGGCCTCCGCCGAGCCGATCCAATCGGTGACCAACCGCTGCTTGCCGTGAAGCTGCAACTGCGTCGTGGCATCGACGAACAAAAACTCTTCCACGTCATCGAGCGCGATCGTCAGCGGCGAGTCCGCTCCGCAGAACGACTGTCGCAACTCTTCCCACTCGGGTTCGTCGAGCCTGATCGCGCCGGGGTTCTCCTTGAGCTGTTGCTGCCAACGCTGATCGACCTCGTGCAGCAAGCGAGCATAGATTTGCGCGGCCTCGGTCAGATTCTGCGGCGGCGATTTGGCGAGTGCGGCGACGACGAGTGAATTGACGCGCGGGGTTTGTTCGAGTTGGGCGGCCCGTTGCGAAAGGGAGGGCGAGGCTCCTGCCGAGCCGTGCTTGGTTGGGATCTCACTGGATACTCGCGGCTCGGCGGGAGCCTCGCCCTCCCGAAATGTCTTTTTCAACACGGTGTTCGACGAGTCCGTTTGAACCAGCTCACGCCACGGTGCGAAGACCGGATCGTGTTGCCGACGCGCGCGTTCGAGGAACCGTGCCCAGCGTTGGACCATCACGGGGTTCAAGTCCTTGCTCGCGTCGATCAAGAACATCACGGCGAGGAAGTTCGCTTGCACCGGTTCGCGCTGACCGGCGACGAGGTACTCGGCGAACTTCGCGCGGAAGGAGGCGGTCAGCGCGGTGTGCTGTTGTTGCAGATAGTCGTCGAGTTGGCGGGATCGTTGATGCAGTTCCGTGAGGTACTTCTCGAACGACCCGTGCTGTGACGCGGACAGAATCAGTGGCGGCTCACGTGGCTCGATGGAACTCGCGAAGACGCCATGCAAGCTGTAATAGTCGCGCGTCGGGATCGGGTCGAACTTGTGATCGTGACAACGGGCGCAGCTCACAGTCAGGCCGAGCAGCCCGCGCGTGACCACGTCGATGCGGTCGTCGATGATGTCGTGGGGACTGTTCAGAAACCGTGGCCCCAATGTGAGGAAGCCGAGTGCGGCGAGACGCCCGGGATTCGCGTTGTCGGTCTTGGGATCGCGATCCTCTTCCAAGAGGTCTGCCGCCAATTGTTCCGTGATGAATTTGTCGAACGGCAGGTCCGAGTTGAACGCGGCGATCACGTAGTCGCGGTAGGTCCACGAAGCGGGGAATCGTGGATTCTCATTCAATCGCACATAGCCCTTGGTGTCGGAGTAACGGGCCACGTCGAGCCAGTGTCGCCCCCAACGTTCGCCGTAGCGTGGTGCATCGAGCAGCCGTTGCACGACGCGCGCAAACGCATCCGGCTCGGAGTCTTCTTCAAATGCGGTGACCTCGGCCGGTGTCGGTGGCAGGCCGTGCAGATCGAACGTCGCGCGACGTAGGAGGGTGCGACGATCGGCGAGTGGACTCGGTGCAATCCCCGCCGCTTCGAGCCGAGCCAAGACAAACGCATCGACGGGAGTTGCGACTCGTGCGACAGTCTTCACTGCGGGGATGACCGGCGAACGGATCGGTTGGAACGCCCAGTGATCTCGCGTCGCTTCGACAGTGACTCCGACCAATCGGCCGCGCGTTTTCGCAGTGTCATCGGGACTCGCTGACGACGTGGTGCTGGCCGCGTTCCAACCTTTTGCACCTGTCGTGACCCACTTCTCCAACGAGGCGATCGCCTGCTCCGGCAACTTTCCGCGCGGTGGCATCTTGATCGCACCACCGTAGCGCACGACCTCAATCAGCAGGCTTTGCTCGGGTGAGTTGGCGACGATCACGGGACCACTGTCGCCACCGTTGGTCAATCCCGTGGGGGAGTCGAGCCGCAAGTTCGACTCCTGCTTCTTCGCCCCGTGACACGACTGACAATGTTCGACCAGAATCGGACGAACTTCTTTCTCGAAGAAGTCGCTGGCTTGTCGGTCGATCTGTGGTTGCCCGCTCGTCTGCACGTCTGCGGCGAGGGGGACTTGTCCGCGTGCGACGCGAACAATCTCAGCCCCCTTCATCACCACGGCCAACAGGCCCGCGATAAACAACGATCGAATCCTGAGTGGCAACGGAAGACCTCGCTCGATGGAGCTGACGATGGTGATGGACTGGCTCGCCTACTGTAGTCCCGTCGCTCCGCCGACGGGACCGCAGCACACGGTATCCATCACGCCGATCAATTTCCGCCACGCGAGGAATTCTTCACTGGCCAAGCTGGGCGAGCGTGACGGGCTGGGGTTGGACGGCTCAGAGTGGTCCTCCTCCAACGTCACCATAACTGGCCCCGAGATGACAAGGTGAAGACGATCCAGAACCAAGCTACGGTGGCACCGATAACGCAGCTCTTGGGCCAATTGAACGACCGGCCCTTCGTCATGGTGTCGAGTCGAAAGTACATGACGCTCGCGCTGGCCAGCATGGCGAACAGCGAGGCGACACCCGCGAGGCACATGATCCGAAACGAAATCTGCGCGCGTCTCACCGCGGGTGCGAACTCGGTTCGCACCCGCGGTGAGAGTTCGATCTGCCACGAGACTCGGTGCATCGGATACGAGAAGCGGCCAAAGTCGCGATTGGTCACGTCGTCGTAGCGCTGCTGCACGGCATGAGCGATCACATCGTCGGCGGACGGATGCCAATCGCGCGGACGGAACATCCCGACTTGAAAGCGTTTCAAGTCCTGCTCCACGAGCTGCACTGCGGCCAAACGAAGTTCGACTTCAGCCTCCGCTTGCGTCGAGAATTGTTGGCTGGTGAGAACGATCCGCTCACAGTCCCCTTCGACTTCGCGCGGCTGATCCAACCAAGCCGGTCGCGCCGCAGCGGGCTGCGTGGGCGTGTCGTTCGTGCTGACGTTTGAGACCGGGATGGCAGCGGAATTCACGTCGATACTCGGTGGCGTTGAGGGCGTAACACGTTGAGTGCCCGCTGTTGTCAAATGGTTCCCGCCCGACGTGAGTGCTGCGTGCGGGGCCGTCATCATTCCGAACGAGGTGACGACCACGAACGGAACGGCCAGCCAGATCGACTCACGCGCAAGTTGGATCAGCGAAGAGAGTGATTGCGTGGCGTGGACTCCACTGTTCCAAGCAACCGGTCGTGAGCTTGCTGATGATCGCACAGTTCGCCACATGCGAAGGCTCACTCCCAATACCGTGGCAACAAGTAGCAGGGTCAGCACTGAAAGTAGTCCAAGGCTGACCAAGAACAACTTAGGTTCGCCGAAGGTAACTTCCGGGTGCATGGCTCAGCTCCTCCAAAACGAATCGCGTGTCACTGGCATTCCGGTTTTGTCCCCAACGGGGGCAGATTCGATAGCCCAAGGTGAAGCCTTGGAAAAACGTGTGATCAGTTTCCCTTTAGCCCTGAAGGGGCGAAACCGAACTGATTCAGGCTCCGTTACGCCCCTTCAGGGCTAGCGTTCCTGTTCGCCAACCCAACCCAGGGCGTTGCCCTGGGCTATCGAATGACGCCCCTTTGGGGCTGAAATGCGGAATGCCGGTTACATCCAAAACGAATCGCGTCGTCGCGGCGGAGACCACGGGGCGGCGAGTTGTACGGTGGCGGACAGCGTGACGGCCCAAGCCATCGCGGGGATGGCGGGGAACTCGAAGAAGACCGTCACGAGGAACGCGGCGAGTCCGGCGGAAAAGAGTCGCCCGAAACTCACTCGCTTCGAGCGATCAACGCTCAAGTCGATCCACCAGCGTCTCACGACAAACAGTCCGCCGAAAAAGACGGCGTAACCGAGCCACGTCGGATTGAGTCGTCCACTTGTCAGCGCATGAACACCGAGCGATTGAAACGCGGACGAAGGCAGTCCCGTGTTGGCGTATTCGACTCGCAGGAACTCATCGACGCCGAACGCCAGTGTTCCGACCAGAACTCCTGCGATGAGATTTACTAAACGCGGATGACGATCACCCCAACTTGTTCTTCGCGCACACTGGTTCGCGAGGATCAATGCCCATGCCCCAGCCATCGTCGTCGCCATGAAGAGCGCCGACATCTCGACCGATGGTGGCGTCGGCTTGCTTTGCAGGAACTCCTGCGTGAGGAACGCCCCGGCCGACAACAGGCACGCGCACAGACTGGCCAGCGTCAACGAGAGCGATGATTCTTGAAGTGCCTCGCGCGACAAGAGGCTTCCAAGTGGAAGCTGCTTGATCGTGCGGGTCTTGCCTCGCGATGAACGGACTTGTTCCTCAAGAGCCTGCCTCAACGGAGTGATCGGTGGTGACGCAGCAGACTCGTCGAGCGACTCTCCCTCGACCGCTTGCCACCGAGGCGACCGAGCAAACAACGCGGCGGAATACGCGCCAACGATCAGTCCCAACCCAATCCACGCGCGCGGCGTTCCCGGCGCGAAGATCAACAATGCGCAGACCAGAACCACCGTGAATGCGGCCCAGCGTTGAGCGTCTGAGACGTTTGTGGAAGAGACTCGCGTAGGCCGAGTCTTTCGAGCGTCACCGCGCGACAACTCAGGCCGTGCGTGCGAAGCGACTGGTCGGGCTGGAATCGGCGGCGGCGGCGCAGCGGGCCTCGCCACGAAGGGTTCGGCCTTTGCAGGTTGGTTGTGGAGTGAAGGCTTCCCTTGAGCAACCGAAACATCGCCTGCGAGTGCGCGAGTGAACTCTTCCTCCAGCCTCGCGACGCTGGGCGTTCTCTGATGCGGGTCTTTCTCCAATGCACGACCGACCACCGAGCGAAGCCGCTTGGGGAGCGGGCTAAGATCGGGTTGAGCGGTCAGATGCTTCATCAAGACTTCGGCCGTGGTCTCACCTAGGAAGGGGACTCGGCCCGTGAGCAATTCGTACAGCATGATGCCGAGGCTGTAGACATCGACCTCGGGGCCGTACTGTCCTTTCGCCACTTCGGGAGCCATGTAGTAGACGGTCCCGACGCTCTGCGTATGTGCGCCGCGACGATCACTGCCGAGCTTCTTCGACAGCCCGACATCGCCCACCTTCACCGTGCCGTTCTCGCGATAGACGTTGGCCGGCTTGAGATCGCGATGCACGATGCCACGCTCGTGCAGATGCGAGACTCCCGCCACCAAACCGGCCAGCCAATCGCGGACCTCATCGAGCGGCAGCCCATTCGGAAACGCGGCGAGAACATCTTCGAGATTCGTCCCGTTGACGTACTCCATGATGACCCACGACTCGCCGTGCGAGTCGGTTCTCACGTCGAACAGGTTCACCAGATTGGGATGCTTGAGGTTCAGGCACTGCGTCACACCGCGCAGCTCCACGTCCTGCTCATGTTGAAGCAGCTTGAGTGCGACCTCTTTCCCGGCATCACTGACGGCGTAATAGACCTCACCGAACCCGCCGCGCTGAATGCCGCGCCGAATCGTGAAGCCGTCAACGGGAGTCGCTCCCGGCTGGTGAGTGAACTTCATGGACATTGACTACCGAAGAGGTTCCACGACAACAGCCGTTCCGTACGCCAAGACTTCAGTCACACCCGCCGCGATCTCATTGGCGTCGTAACGCATCCCGATGATCGCGTTGGCTCCGTGTTCTTCCGCGTGCTGCATCAGGTCGGCAAACGCATCCGAGCGAGCCTGTTCGCACAACGTCGTGAAGACCGAGATGTTGCCTCCCATAATCGTCTGCAACCCGGCGACAAAGTTTCCCACAGCACCGCGCGACCGAACGACGATCCCACGCACGACTCCACAGTTCCGCACGATCGTGTAGCCGGGCAATTCAAACGCAGTCGTGACGTTCTCTGGCAAGAGCGAGCTGGACATGGTGGACATCCTCAGTGCAGGTGGATCGGAAATCGAGTCGCCGTCCGAACGGTGCCTCGTCACTTCAGATCATGGCAAGTGCGACGACCGCGAGCGACCGATGAGTCGCTCGCGGTACTGTTCGTAGGATGGGCACTCTTGCCCGTCCGGATTTGCACTCAAGACAAGACGGGCAAGAGTGCCCATCCTACAGTCGTCACCTCGTCGTCAACGCGTGGCCACTTCGGCGGCATCGGCGGGCTTGTCGCTCTGGAAGTAAGCGTCGATCTGCTCGGCGAGATTGGCCGGTGCGGTCGGCTCGGCTTTCTCGACGGGGATCAGTCCAACAAACTTGACCTCGGCGTCGAGAACGCGCTGCTTCACATCGAGCTGCTTGTTCAAGTCGCCGATCAATTGACGAGCGTGGCTGAGGTTCGAGTCGTCGATCGCCAACTGGCTGATGGCTTCGGCAGCGCGGACAGTTTGCAAGCGGGCTTGAAGTTGTTCGAGCTTCACTTCGAGTTCCTTCTTCGCCTGCATCAGCCCGTCAAGTTTGTCGCGATTGGCGACGAGCGTCTGTTCGCGAGCGGTCAGGATTTGGCGATCGGCGGCCAGCATTTCTTCGGCGGCTTTGAATCGCTCGAAGCGCGTGGCGAGGTCTCGCTTCACGTCGTTCGCCGTGTACTTGTGGCTCGCATAGATGAACGTACTCTTGCCCGAACCAAGATCGCCACGCAGTGCGAGGATCGCGCCCTTCTGCTTGCCAAGCTCGGAGTCCTTGCGAGCGAGTGCCGCCCCCAGATGTTCGATATCGACCTGCTGCTCGGCAATGACGTGCATACATTGGCGGATGTCGGGCACGAGTTGATCGACGAGTGTCTTGGCTCGCTCGATCTCGAACTCAACGGGAACTTCTGCCTTCACGGCGCTCTGGACGTTCCGGCATCCGGCGCGCAGATAACTCGCCGCCTCACGACCAAACACAAACGTCCCCAAGCCTGCGGCGAGGCCGACTCCTAACATGATTTTCTTCAACATGGCTGCGACCTTCTCAACAGAGTGACAGTCCGACTCCCGGCTCCCCTCATGCGTGACACGCACGAAACGGGGTTCAGTCGGGTGCTTTCCTTGTCATTCGCCGGTCGCGACAGAATCTTGGCGCGATTCTGGAAGATTTCCGAAAATTGCGGTCGAGTGCTGCAAGTGTGGCCGGGCGCAGGGCCAATGCACGCCCGTTTCAGATTGGGGTGCCACAGTCACGGAGTCGCAGAGCGAGGGCCTCAACTGAAGTTCTTGATCCGCAGTGAGCTGTTCGAGATACGGAAGCGGTTGCTACCTGTGCCACCACTGTAGGTCGTGATCGTGAGGTTCGAATTCGTGATGATGAACGTGTCGTTGCCCGATCCCATGAGGACCGACGGTGCGACCATCGTTACTTGGTTGATCGTCAGCGTGTCGTTGCCGCCGCCCATGTTGATCGTCGCCGACAGCGGCCCGATCAGCGGAGTCGAGACCGATGCCACGCCGTTCACGGTCGTTCCCGACTGCCCGGAGACCGTCAAGACTCCCGCCGAAACGGACATCGTCACGAGGTTGTCGGAGGCGTCGCCGGTTAGCGTCAAGCTCCCCGCCGCATAGACCGCCGTCACATTTCCCGCCGCCAATGTCGTGCTCACGGCCGGGCCAAACAGGCCGAGCATCACGGGCAACGCACAGGCCACGGTCGCACACAAATGACTTCGTACGGTCGCAAACATGACTCTCTCCCCAGGAAGTAGACCGAACAACAACCGGCCGAAACTCGAAGCCACGACTTATACCTCACACGGCCAATGATGAGACACTGGCGAGCCGCATGCCGTCAGGCTGCGGGTTCTTAATCGCCGCAAGAAACCCGTGGCCTCACGGCACACGGCTCGCTTAAAACGTCTCAGTTGTGGCCGTGCGAGGTATGGGCCAATCCGATCTTTCGACGGCTGGCTGGTCTCGACATCAGCTCGGCCGAGCCGCCGGAACAACATGCCGAGTCGTCCAGTAGAGGTCAAGAACGTCGAGGAAGCAGTGGATCGCTGCGAGACCGTTCGACGCTCCCACTCAGTTCGCCAGCCCTGCTGTGGCACAGAACTGGAAGTACACGTCGGCGGCCTGCCGGAGTTGGTCGATGGCAATCCATTCGTCCTTCGTGTGAGCTTGAGCAATGTTGCCAGGTCCGAACACGACGGCAGGGACCTGAGCTTTCGCGATGCGTGAGGCGTGAGTTCCATAGGGCACACCGATCGTCTGGCGCAGGCCCACTACGGTCGCGATCGTGCGGCTGAGTTGTCGCGCCAATTCGCCGTTGAGATCGTCTCCCAGCGGAGGACTCGTGCAGTAGGGAGCGTCGTGAGTGATCTCAAAATCGAGCCGCTCCTGTAAGTAGTTCACGACTTCGGTCTTCACGGCCTCGCTCTCTTCGCCGGGGATCGCGCGCCGGTCGATCTCGATCACACAGGCATCGGGAACAACGTTGACGCTGCTGCCTCCCGCAATCAATCCAACGCTGAGCGTCGCTGGACCACAGAGGTGATGGGCGGGCCGCGACGCGGGTAACCAAACCGCGAACTCTTCGAGCAGCTTTAAGACGCGTGCCATCCGGTAGATCGCGTTGACTCCTTCAGTGGGACGGGAACTGTGGCAGGCTCGCCCCGCCGTGTGCAGCTTCCAGCGCGTGGCCCCGCGATGCGCGACGACGATGTCGAGTTCTGTCGGCTCCGCGACGATGGCCACATCGGGGCGTTGAGGGCAGAGCCGATATGGCGGAACGCGACCGAGCCAACTCCCCACCAAGTGATTGATGCCGAGGCTC
>JAYTXB010000452.1:0-3269 GCA_043743205.1 Schlesneria sp. | reverse complement strand
GTCAGCTTGCGGGATTGAGCGGTGGTCATGTTGTTCATTTGGACTCCAATTCACGAATCCGCAGTGCGAAGTACCCCAGCAGGACGCACGGCACCAAGTAACCCAGCGTTACCAAGATGCTCGGAACCACGGACGCATCCCACGGAACATCAAACCCGTTTGAGACGTACTCAGACATGTTGAAGTACTGCAATCGCGGAATGACCTGTTTACACAGCCACAAAAAGTTCGTGAGTCCCGCATCGAACAGCCGCATCCCACCGAAGGCGGGATTATCGGGCAGATCGGTCGTCGGGTTCATGTGCGTCACGATCCGATAGATCGACTCCAAGAAGCCGCCCCCCTTGAACTTGCCGGACACCAGTTCGTCCATAAAGGTGTGCGAGTCCTCGCCACCGAGCATCAACAGGCTGAACGTCAACACGGCCGCGATCGGTCCCTTAAGGAACGTACTCGCGGTGACGCTCATGATCGTCACGAGAATCAGCATCAATTCAATGCCTAGCACGGCCTTCGAGTAGCCGACCCAGAAGGGCTGATCGGGACGGCGAATGAAGAGATCGGGACGAGCCATCCCCAGATATTGCTCACGGTCAATGCAGGAAACTTCGACGGTCAGCGAACCATCCTTGGTCACGAAGTCGTCGATCAGATCGTAGGTTTTTTCATCCCCTTCACGACCGAGCTTGCGATTGATCTTGTCGGTCACGCCACGGAACTCGCTGATCTGCCGTGCTGTGGTGGTGAACGTCAGCGGCTGATTTGGCGCGGACAGCTGCTCCGGATTGATGAACTTAAAGTCGAACAGCAACTGTCGCTTCATATCCCCCTTGTAGCTGCGGAAGGCGGTGAACTGATTCTCCAGATGCAGGTTGCCTTCGGAGTCCAGTGCCGACGCATCAATGTTTCTGAAGGTCCAGATGGCTCGCGCCGCAGTGGCCCCTTCGATGTACGTCCGGAATTCCCACAAGTCGCCCGTGTTGATCCCCTTGAGGGCGGGAGTACCCGTTCGATCCAAGAAGCCCAACGCCCCATATACGGGAACACGGCAGGAGAGCAGCCCTTGATCCTTGGCCGTTTTGGGAATCTGCCGAACGATCCAGATGTATCCCACGGAAGACATCACGAGCAGCACCAATGTGCCAATCAGACTAAAGCCGATGATGCGACCCAACACGATCTCCAAACGGCGAGCCGGTTTGGTGACGACGGTGTGCAGTGATCGCAGGCGAATGTCTTCCGGGATTCCAAAGCAGCTCAGAACCAATACCACGGGGAGTACCAGCCAACTGATGGCCCGCAACACGAAACTGATGTAGACCTTCACCTGATCGTTGTTGATCTCGTTCGTGTCACCCATGAACCAACCGGCAAACATGAACAGCAGGGCGAAGACGACGAACACCGAAAGTGCCTTACGGCGATAAGCTTCGAGAAACGTCAACTTTGCCAAGGCTCCGATACGCTGCGGCGACAGACTCAGCACGTCGGCAATGCAACCGGACAGCTCGCGGAAAAACAGCCTGCCGCCGGCACCACGATGGCTGACGAAGACGCTCACGGCCGAAACGGAGAGCACGAGCAGTGCCAAGCCGCCAGCCACGATCATCCAATACAGGATTGAGGGCAGCAGATACAGGGGTTGCGGGTCGAATGACATGGCAGAGGGATGCCCTCAAAACGAAGACGGATGGAAACGGGAGTCACTGTCACAGTGACGTTCGATCGGCAAAGAGACGATTGACTTGGCGACCGCGACAAACTTCCGAAGTCTTCGGAGACTTCGGAAGTTTTGAACAATCGGAGACTTTACCTCGACTACGCCCCCGGCTTGCCTTCTTGCACGAGTCGATGGCCGGGACGTTCGCGACTTTCCTGCACAGTTTTCAGGAACAGGTCTTCGAGATTGGCTGTCGGCTGATCGACCTTCAGCACGTTCGCGCCGTGCTTCTTGATGACCGCTTCGATGTCCTTGATCGCTTCGGGGCTGAGCTTCGAGCTGAGGATTTGCGTCTCATCCTGGGCCTTGAGCAACTCATCGACGCGGCCCATGACCTTCAATTCGCCACCGTAAAGGATCGCGATGCGGTCGCACACGTCCTGCACGTCGGCCAGCAAGTGGCTGCACATCAGGACGGTCTTCCCCTGCTTCTTCAAGTCGAGGATCAAATCCTTCATGTCGCGATTACCGAGCGGATCGAGACCACTGGTCGGTTCGTCGAGCATCACCAGATCGGGATCGTTGATGAGCGCCTGCGCGACACCAATGCGGCGAGTCATCCCCTTCGAGTACTCCTTCAACTGGCGACGGCGCGCTTGTGGCGCGAGCTTCACCAAGTCGAGCAACTTCTCGGCTCGTTCCTTCCGCACACTGGCGGGCATCTTGAAGAGGCGTCCGTAAAAATCGAGCGTCTCGTGAGCGTTCAGGAATCGGTACAGATACGACTCTTCGGGGAGATAGCCGATTCGCTCATTCTTGCTGACATCGGCGGCGGGCTTACCGAGGATCGTGATCTCACCCTCAGTCGGGAAGAGCAGGCCGAGCAGCAGTTTCAGCGTGGTAGTCTTGCCGGACCCGTTCGGGCCGAGCAATCCGAACACTTCACCCCGCTTGATGTCCAAACTGAGGGCATTCAGCGCTCGAACTTTGGGGCGACCCCAAAAGTCGCGATAGACCTTGGAGAGATTGCGGACTTCGATGACCGATTCGTTGGACTGGCCGGGCTGGCTCATGCAGATTCCCGTTCTCAACAGGTGACACAGAAAATTCGGACAACCGCGATTTCGGCAAGCACAGACCCACCGAGGAGACTTCAAAACGAACGAGTGCCGCCGAAAGAAAGGCGGCGACGGCGAGTGTACGGCGGAAGTGGAACGGATGTTGGGAACTGATTGCAGTGAGCTGAAAAAACTATTTTCAAGCCTAGGCACAGCAACAAAAGCTCTCCGCCACGCGTCTCGGCCCCGACCAAGGGGCGACATGGTAAGAACGGACCATCGCAGTCGCAAGCCGCTGGAACAGGCTTGCCACACCGTGCCTGAGATTCATTGCGTCAGACATGACAACCGGCGAGAAAACCGACCGTGCCGGTGAGTCAAGGCGATCCGAATATACCCACGCGGGCGAACGTGAGTCGTTTAACCGCGTGGGCAACGCGCCGCGCGTCGATCTAAGAGGCTATCCGAGAAGCATGAATCTCTTCATGCCGCGAGTGCCGTTGGGTTTGTGTTCACGGCGAGTTTGTAGTTGAAGCTGACGGGTGGTTCGA
>JAYTXB010000451.1:0-9992 GCA_043743205.1 Schlesneria sp. | reverse complement strand
CATGTCGAGCATGTAAAGCGTCCCGTCGGGGGCGTTCACGAAATTGGTCGGGCGGAACCAGTTGTCGGTCGAGGTGAGAAACTCGCAGTCTTGCTCGGTCCGCTCGGCAATGAAGCTGATGCCGTCGGGAGTCAGTTTTTTGCGGTGGACGAGGTTCGCTCCGACATCGCCGATGAAGACGTTGCCGTGAAATTCGGGCGGGTACGCGCCACCGCGATAGACCGTGATGCCCGTCGCCGACGTGAAGAAGCCAATCGGGACCAACTCCGATTCGGGCAGCTTCTTCCGCATCTCGGGGTCCGCCGCGCGACGGGCTGTCCGGACGAGTCGCCACGGTTCCGCACCGCTCGTGCGATAGACGACGGCGGCAGCTCCCTCTTTCGCGATCGAGCGGGTCGTGCTGGGAATACTCAGTTGCGGATTGCGTTCGAGGTATTCAAGCGGCCACACCACATGCACGATGTGATTGCTGTTCGAGCAGATGAACCGGTTGCCCCAATCGTCGATGGTGTGTCCGAACTGCTGGCCTCCCGAAACCATCGTCAACTCGTTCGTGGCGGGGTCGAGCCGCAGATCGCGCCGGCCCGGCGTGAACTTTTTCTCGGGCTTGCCGTCGCGTGCAGGGACCGTCAGGTCACCACCGGCCAATCCCGACGAGAAGTAGATCGCGTTGTCTCGTCCCCATTCGAGACCGTTCGCCAGTGCTTGCACATTGGCGTGACTGAAGCCGGTGCAGATGAGATCCTTCACGTCGGCCACGTCATCGCTATCGGTGTCCTTCATGAAGAACAGGCTGCCCGACGCGAGCACATACACGCCTCCCTTCGAGCAACAGACCGACTGAGCCCACCGCAGCTTGTCGGCAAACACGACGGACTTGTCCATCCGCCCGTCGCCGTCCGAGTCGGTGAGCAATCGAATGCGCGACCACGATTCGGCACGTTGGTCCTTGTACTTCTGAACGCGCTGTTCGGGGAGGAATGGATAGTCGGACATCTCGACGACGTACATGCGGCCTCGTTCGTCGAAGGCCGCGTCGATCGGATCGACCACGTCCGGCTCAGCCGCGACGAGTTCCAACGTGAAGCCGTGTTGCAGCTTGAAGGTCTTGAGTTCTTCTTCCGGCGTCTTGCCGGGAATACGTGGCATCTGCTCGGCGAGACTTTTTTGATTTTCCGTGTCTTGGGCGATGAGGAGCGTCGGCGTGAGCCAGCCACTCAACAGCATGGCCACAACAAGGCAGAACGATCGAACCACGGATGGGGGCAACATCGAGAATCTCCCAAAGGACGGCAGAGCGGCGGGACTGTTGGCAGAGGTCGCACGGTATCGGTGAGGCTCGCTGAGTTGAAGTGACTCGCGGTGAGTTCCATCCTCGCCATCCCATTTGGACTGCGGAGATGAATCTCCGCACTCCAAAGTCGAAAAGTCGGGCAGACTTCACAGCCGGGTGATGCGATAGCCGGGATGATCCGTCGTGAAGAGCTCCGGGAGCAGGCGAACTCCCAAGCCGGGGCGAGTCGGCAGCGGCAGGTGCCCGTTTTTCACAACGACCGTGTCATCGATCAGCAGCGGGTAGAGCGTCAGCAAATGGGCGCGGACGGTTTCTTGATAGGTCACGTTGGCACACGACGCGGCGACTTGCAGCCCCGCGAAGAGCGTGAGTGGTCCCGTACAATCGTGCATCAGCGTCGGGACGTTGAAGGCTTGAGCTAACTCCGCCGCGCGGCGTGTCTCGCTGATGCCGCCGACCCACGTCGGGTCGATCATCGTGTAGTCGGCCGCACGCTGTTGCAGAACTTGCCGATACTCTTCGCGACTCACCAGCATCTCACTCACAGCGATCGGAACACCCGCGCGATCGCGGAAGTCGGCGATCGTGTCCACGCAATCGGGGCGAATCACGTCTTCGAGCCACAGCGGTTGAAGGACTCGCATCGCTTCGGCAATCCGAAGCGCCGCAGGGAGTGAGAAGAAGCCGTGACCGTCGAGCATCAACTCCATTTTCAAGCCGACTCGCTCACGAATCTGGTGCATCGGACGGAGAGCGACTTCCAGATCAGGCCACGCGACGCGATGTCCTCCCGTCTGGCGATAGACCTGATCGAGCGACCACAGCTTCATCGCCGTGTAGCCCGCTTCGAGCAGTTCTTGGGCGAGGTCCGCCGCATGATGGACGCTGTTGTAGTTGTCCTCCAGCGGACCCGGTTGCCCGAGATCACCATGTCCCGGCCAACCTTGTGCGTCGGGAGCATCCTTCGGACGGCGGCCATACGTCGGACCACCACAACTGTTGTAGACCGGGATCGCGTCTCGCACCGGCCCGCCCAACAACTTCCACACGGGCCGCTCGGTCAACTGGCCAAGAATGTCCCACAGCGCGAGGTCAATCGCGGAGATCGCTCGCAACTCGCAGCCGCGCACGCCGAACGCTGTTCCCCGTTCGTAAAGGAATCGCCAATGACTTTCGATCGCCGTGGCATCGGCCCCGAGCAATCGTCGCGACATCCAATCGTGGATCGTCGCCGCGACCGCGTGAGGGACGTAATACGTCTCACCATGCCCGATGATCGGCTCGCCACCAGCGGTCCCGGCATCGGTGTGAATTCGGAGCAGCATGATCCCGGTCATGATGTCGTGGGGAATGAGTGTTTCGATCGCCACGATGCGCGGCCCTTGACGAAACGCATGTTGTTGAGTCGGACTCGATGCACGTGAAAGGAAGTCGGCGGGAGATGTTGTCATGGAGTTGGGTCCAGTGTTTGCTTCGTTGTGAGGGAATCCGACAGTCCAAATGTCACGGCAGGAGTCGAGCTAAGGAACAGCAAACTCATTCACGCCGAGCAAACGTTTGATCTCGGCGAACGAACACATGCGATCCGCGAGGCCATCGACGCGCCCGTTATCGAGCATGGCCCGCGCGAGCTGTTCGACGGCGAAGGCGGTGATCGTGAGAGACTCGACCGGTGAGACGACGATCTTGAAACCGAGCCGCTCCAATTCGTCGGCGGAGAGAATCGGAGTCGCTCCCCCGATGAGCATGTTCGCCAGTTGAGGCGTTTCAATCTCGCGAGCGATCCGCGCTAGCTCGGCCTCCGATTGCGGGGCTTCGACAAAAATCAGATCGGCCCCCACGTCGGCGTAACGGTTCGCGCGCGCGATGGCGGCGTCGAGTCCTTCCACCGCGCGGGCATCTGTCCGCGCGATGATGACGAAGTCGGGATCGCGCCGCGCATCGAGAGCCGCCTTTAACTTGGCCTCCATCTCTTCGACCGCGATCACCTGCTTGCCTGCGAAGTGGCCACAGCGTTTGGGAAAGACCTGATCTTCGAGCAACATCCCCGCCGCACCCGCTCGCTCAAACTCCCGCACCGTCCGGATGACGTTTGGAATAGAGCCATAGCCCGTGTCGCCATCGACGATGACCGGAACGCTCACGGCTCCCGTCATCCGCCGTGCGGCATCGGCCATCTCAGCGAGACCGAGCAGTCCCAGATCGGGCAACCCGTAAGAACTGGCCGACGCGCCGAACCCGCCGACGAACAAGAGCGGAAGCCCCGCTCGCTCCATCACCTTCGCCGTGAAGACATCATGCGGAGCCAGACTGCGTACGATGCCGGGACTAGCGAGCAAGGCTCGGAGTGATTGTGTGGAAGTCATGTTGAAGCAACTCATCGTGAATCAGGATGACCGTGTTTCAGGCAGCGGTCAGACGATACATGAGCTTGGAGCGAGAGGCCACGTGGTCAACCGCCCGTTGAAAATCGGAGCCAGCGACTCGACTCCGGCCACGCGCGGCCTCGTCCTGCGAATCTCGTGGCCGGAATGGCTCTGCTACTCACGGTCTGGGATGAGACGTTTAGCTGCGACGCCAACGGCGTGCGTGCGATCCACGGTTCGCCCGCGTCCACCCCCACGCCGTTGGCGTCGCAGCTAAACCTCGCGCGGCGGAAAATGAGGTGTCGAGGTTCGGAATTCAATCGTCTCTGGAACCGGACGCTAGCGCGTTCCGGCTAATGGGGTGAGCCTCATTCTCCGCCGCGCGAGGTATAAACGCGCAAACCTCTCATCCATGACCGCGCGGTGTATAGACCCAATTCGCGCGATCGGAAAGGAATACCCGACTCAACAGTCGCCTCTCGAAAAACAGCCCTTCTAACTCCTGTTTTTGAAGCTCATCATGAGCGAACTTGCAGCCTTGCCCGGTGTCTTGATTTTGCTATCATCCCGCCCGCGTTTGGCTTGGGTCAGACGCGATACTTCTGGATGGCCTGCCTGTGAAGTGGTCAGCGTTTGATTTGCCAACCTTCCATGCAGTGTGTTCTTGCCGCCGTAGCTCAGTTGGTAGAGCGACGCTTTCGTAAAGCGTAGGTCTTCGGTTCGAGTCCGAACGGTGGCTTTTGATTTGTCGTGGCGGTGCGTGCTCTCACGCTGTCGTCCCGAGTCGGCAGTCTCTTTCCAGCCCCTGCAAGTCAGGGGCTGATTCGTTGGGACTGGCGCAGAAATAACTGTCGGAGTTTGGTGAGCCGGGTGCCGTGAGGCCCCGGACTTCTAGGCGAAGAACCCTTAGGAATCTCAATCGGAATCTGGTGCGTTCCGAAGACTTCACGCACCCTACGGGAATCACCTCAAGCAGGACTCTTCCGCGACAGACTGCTCACGACCCGATCAAACCGACCAATTCCTGATGAATGGCGGAACCGTTCGTGGCGAGCAGGTTCGGTACTTCGAGATCGAACGTTGAGCCGTCGATTTTGGTGACGCAACCGCCAGACTCTTCGACGAGCAACACGCCGCCCGCCATATCCCACGGCTTGAGGCTCGTGGACCAAAAGCCATCGACTCGACCCGCCGCCACATAGGCGAGGTTGAGCGCAGCGGACCCGGTGCGTTGGATCGTCTGTGCGTGCGGGATCAGCTTCAGGAACCGGCGGACGGCGGGGTCTTCGGCACTCGTCGCGACGGGCAAACTGGCCACGAGCATCGACTGGCCGAGTTCCGTGTTGTCACTGCCTCGCAAGGGCCGACGATTGAGCGTTGCGCCGGAACCGAGCACCGCCGAGAACATTTCATCGCGCGTTGGATCGAAGACGACGCCGACAATTAGCTTCTGCTCGCATTCGAGGCCGATCGAGACGGCGTAGTACGGAAAGCCATGCACGTAGTTGGTGGTCCCGTCGAGTGGATCGACCACCCAGCGGTAGGGCGAACCGGGGCGTTCTTCGTTCAGCCCTTCTTCGCCATGAAAGCCATGCTGCGGGAAGCGGCCTCGCAAGAATTCGTGGATCACTTGCTGAGCCGCCTCGTCCGCTTCGGTCACGAGGTTCGAGCGGCTCTTTTCTCGCACGGTGAACTTTGACGACCACGCACGCAAGACCTGTCCTGCTCGTCGTGCTGCTTCTTCCGCCGCTTGCAAAAATTCGATCATCAATCCTCCAGAAACAGTCCGGCAGAAACCGCCGCTGTCCGATTTGTAGAGAACGGCCCATCACGTGGATGGTACGAGCCGCTTCGTCATGTGAATTCATCGTGTCACGCGGCGCGATTATGCAATCCGGCGGAGGCTCGAACCAGCCTTCGCAACATCGCCGCACCCACAATCCCTACAGCCACTACAACCGGCTGGCCTTGTCATGAATGTCGATCGAACGACTCGCAACGTCTGGGCGAGTCCTGCCGAGTTGATGAAACTCACGTCGCCACGCCGCACGGTCCAGACCATCACCTCGTGGTGAAACGGACACGTGCTGCGATGCCTTCCTGCAACATTGCGGATCGTCCGTTGCGTGAGGGTCACCAAAACAGCAGAGGTTTGGCAACGTCTGCCGCCTGTTCCGAAAACCTGTGTTATGTTTTCAACGTGGGGTGTTTCAGTGCGCGAAGTTCAGGGGAATGACAGCGGTCGCGCCGAACTCACCGCGTGTGGAAAAGACAACGATTGAAGAGGCTACTCGGCTGGATGGCTGGCCGACGGGAACCAACGACATGTTTGAATGGACGCTGCAACACATCGTGTTCATCTTGGGAGTCGGCTTGCTCACGGGCATCGCCGCCTATACCGACACCAAGATGTGGAAGATCCCCAACAAGCTGACGTTGCCGTTCTTCGCTTTGGGTTGGGTTTATCAGATCGCCTTCTGGGGTTTGCCCGGTTTACAGGACGGCTTGTCAGCCTTCGCGGTCGGTTTCGGAACGTACCTGCTGCTGTTCATGGTCGCCGGTGGCGGCGGCGGTGACGTGAAGTTGGTCGGGGCACTCAGCGTTTGGCTCGGCTTGAAATTGACGGTGATGATGATGGCGGCCAGCACGTTGTTCGTCATCGTCGATGTGGCGGTCATCACGCTCTACAAGGTGCTGCGTTACGGCACTCGCAAATGGAAGCACGACCATCTCGCAACCGGCAAGTCCGACACGAAGGGAAAGCCGATCGCCAAACAAGAGACGCTGGCCGAAAAGCAGAAGCGACGCATCCTGCCGTTTGCCATTCCGGTCGCGATGGCCACCTGGTCACTGATGCTGCTCAACGGCGCAGGGATCATCAAAGATGGCCAACTCGGCCCGCTGCGAAAGCCCGCCGAACAACCGGCTCAAGTCGTGGAGCGTTGAACCCATGCAAACCATCCCCCTGACGAAACAACTCCCGCGCAGCCGCTCATCCGCGAAGTCACTTCCGTCCCAGCGTGCTCGTCACGGAGTTCTGACGATGGAGTTGGTGCTGACGCTGCCAATCCTGCTCGTGATGCTGCTCGGGCTGTTTGAGTTCACGATGATTTTTTACTCGCGCAGCCTGGTGGTCGAAGCCAGTCGCGCTGCCGCTCGCCAAGCGAGTCTGCCGGGGGCAACGGATGAAGCCATCGAGGCCGAAGTCCGACGAGTCCTCAGCCCTGCTCTGCAAGCGGGCATTCAGATTGAAGTCGATTTGGGTGATCGCAGTGGAGACTTGGTGGCCGTGTCGATTGAAGTCCCGATGACCTCGGCTTCGCCCGACCTGCTGTGGCCGATTGGAGTCGGCCTGAACGGACGGAATCTGTACTCGGAAACACGGATGGTCAGGGAATAGCCGCATACACATTCGAGATCGTTCGTTCCAACCTTTAGAGACCACAGAGACAACTCAGGTCGTTCGTAACGAGAGTCATCGGCGGGTCGTACCGTCACTGTCCTCCGCGCGAGACCACCGGAAGGGGATGCCAAGTGAGACGACTGACGCCAGCCACATTGACTTTGGTGATGTTCGGAATTGTCGGGCTTTTGGTCGTGGGCTATGTGGCCAAGACCATGCTGGCCGGACAGGAGAAGCCGCCCGCTCCGCCTGCGATGCGCGACGTGCCGATGGCTGTGACCGATGTCGCGGCGGGAACCGTCATCACCGAGAACCATCTCGGGATGGGTAAGTATCAACGCGACAAACTGACCAGCGACGTGCTGCTCGCCAATCGAGTCATCATCGGTCGCGTGACCAAAGGTCCGTTGAAGGCCGCCACGCCGATCAAGGCCAACCAGCTCTATCAGCCCGGCGAACTTCCGCCGCTGGAAGTGGCCGACGGCATGCGAGCCGTCTCGGTCCTCGTCGGCGATGGCGTCGCGATGGTCGATGGCATGATCAAGCCGGGACAGTTCGTGGATATCCTCTTCACCGCGAGTGCCGGGGGAGCTGGCACCATCGACTCCTCCTTCCAAGGGGGCCTCACCATGCGGCTGTTTGAAGGTGTGAAAATTCTCGCGATCAACCGCAATTTTACCCAGAGCCGCGTCGATCGCGGTGCCAACCACGTCACGCTCGAACTGACTCAAGCTCAGACCAACATCATCGTGCTGGCCCAAGATCGCGGCAAACTCACGCTGACCTACAACCCTGCCGAAGCTCCCGGTGATGGCGGCTTGGCGCTCACCAACGAAGAGCGTGTCACGCTGTTCGAGATTCTCGGACTAAAGAAGCAGGATCCGGTCAACCCCAAGGATCCGATTCAAACGGAGATCTATCGCGGCGGTCAACGCATCACGGTTCAGTTCGACGAAAAGGGCAAGCTGCTGAATGGCAGTAGCTCTGGCGGTGGTGGCTACGGCTGGAACACCGGCGGTTACGTCGGCGGCAATCCCAACGGCGGTGGATATGGCGGCAACGGCGGTGGTCTGTACTACCTCCCGCCGAACGATGCTTCCAATGGCAACGGTGCTCCAGCGAACAACGGTCGCATCAACGTACCAACGCCCGGCATCAATCAACCCGGCCAACAAATGCCGCCGAATAACAACCCGCCACAGGGGCGAGTCCCGACGGCCTCACTCCCCGTGCCGCAGCCCAATTGAAGACCTTCTGTTCGACACCGAACCCGCTCGCGTCAGCTTCCGGGTTCCCTGTGTCTGGTGTCTCGACACAGTTCGTTGGCCCGTGTCGTGGCTGACAACTGTGGCGACTGCGTGACCTCTTCTTTTGATCGTGTGCCATGCTGCGACTTCATCGTCTCCCAGTTCGATCGCACCGCCGACGTGGCCTGACCACGCCGATGGTCGCCGTGGCGTTGATTGTCGTGATGAGCGGCATGGCTCTCATCCTCGATCGACTCTGGCTCGATGCGGCCGATCTCGAGCTGACCTCCGCTGCGGAGTCGGCTGCTCTGGCGGCCGGTCGCGAACTTGCCAATGACGATCTCCTGCGACTCGCCCCCAATCACGTCGAACGTTTGCAAGCTGCTCGCGACGCCGCCGCATGGGTTGCCAGTGAGAACCGTGTGGCAGGTCATCCCGTGGAATTGAACGCGGAACCTCAGGGTGACGTGCGACTCGGCCGACTCATCCTCGACGAACACGAGCAGCAGGTTCGCTTCGACGAGTCTGACGACAACCCGACGACGGTCGTCGTGACCGCCCAACGGTCTCGCAAATCGAACAATCCCGTCGGCCTGTTCATCGCTGGACTGACCGGCATTCCGTTCGGTGACGTGGCGTCGCGGGTCGAGGCTTCGATCGACAACCGCATCGTCGGGGTACGACCTTTTGAAGGTGCTCCCGTCCCCGCCCTGCCCCTCGCCATCTGGATGAAAGACCCGGCCGGAAAGTACACCGACACGTGGGAACACCAAATCGAAGCCCGTCATGGGCGAGACGACTTCACCTACGAGCCTCGCTCGGGCCAAGTCTTCTCCGGCGCAGATGGCATCCCCGAAATCCTGCTGAAAACTCAAGGCCACTCGAACAACTCGAAGCAGTCGAACCAATCCAATTTGCTCGTGCTCGATATCGGAACGGGCCTGCACGACGAGGCCCTGTCGCGGCAGTTCGCGTCCGGTTGGACGACCGAGGATCTTGCCGACTTCGATGGTGAGTTCCGCGTCTCGACCAGCAACCCCGAACAACTCGCGGCCACTCCCGATCTCAGTCATCACGATCGCGAAGCGCTCGACAACCTGATCGGCGAACCGCGCATCTGCCTGCTCTACTCGGAAGCGGCTCCCAAAGCTCAGACCCGCAAGTGGCAAGCCACCTGCGTGAAGCTCGTTGCCATCCGCGTCCTGTCAATCCGCGATGGCCAAGATGGTTCGTGCGAGCTGATCGCGCAACCCTGCGTCTTCGCCACTCGCACCGCTCTGCTCGAAGAGATGGCTCCGTACCACACCGGGACCAACGACGAACACGCCGCCACCGGCTCTCAGTCCACCAGCAACCCCTACATCTACAAACTGCAACTCACTCAGTAAGGACTGGCGCATCAACAATTGTCGGAGTTTAGTGAAGCGGGTGCCGTGAGACCCTGGACGTTGCAGCGAAGAACCCGGGGCCTCACGGCACCCGGCTCACCTCAATCATCAGTTTGTTACCGCCAGTTGTTGATGCGCCAGTCCTAACCCGCTTTCTGACCCCTGATTCCTGCTTACTGACCCCTGACTCTCTCCCCTGCTCCGCCCTGCCACGGGAAAACGCCATGATCGCTCAAGCCTCACCTCCGCCCGTCCTCGATCCGCGACAGGCCTTTCAACAACTGAAGACTCGTC
>JAYTXB010000450.1:0-3853 GCA_043743205.1 Schlesneria sp. | reverse complement strand
TGAATGAAGAACCGGAGGACTCACGTCCACCGGTTGGAAATGTGTCACTTCTGCCCACGTGGTTCAACGACCGAATCAAGCCCACTCAAATTTCCTGACCCCAGATTGAATACTCATGCGACTACTCTCGATCAGTCTGTCGGTCGTGGCCAGCTTCGTGCTCGCGATCAACTGGCTGTTGTCAGCTGCAGAGCCAACCTTACCGACGACGTTTCCGACACCCATCAACACCGAGCCGGATGGCCCCGTGAAGGCTCTTCCACCTGAGGCAGCGGCCAGTGGGTTTGGCGTGCCGGATGGTTTTCAAGTCTCTGTCTTCGCTGCCGAGCCGGACGTTCAGAATCCGATCGCGATGGCTTGGGACGCACGCGGCCGACTGTGGGTCGCAGAGAACTACACCTACGCCGACCGCACCAAAAAGTTTGATCTCAGCCACCGTGATCGCGTGCTGATTTTTGCAGACACGGACGGCGATGGCCGTCACGACAAGCGAACCGTCTTCACGGATGACGTTCAAATGTTGACCGGCATCGAGATCGGGAATGGCGGTGTCTGGCTGATGACTCCCCCGCAACTCGTCTTCATCCCTGATCGGGATGAGGACGACAAACCGGACGGTGCGCCGATCGTGATGCTCGATGGGTTCACTCCTTCGACTGACAACTACCACACGTTCGCGAACGGTTTGAAGTGGGGGCCGGACGGTTGGCTCTATGGTCGCTGCGGAGCCTCCAGCCCCGGACGCATTGGAATCCCTGGCACACCCGATGTGCAGCGCGTTCCACTGAACGGGGGCATCTGGCGGTATCGGCCGATGGTTGAGAACGCAGGTCTTGTCCCCTCTCCCCCGTCTTCGGGGGAGAGGGTTAGGGTGAGGGGGCCGAGCGGAGAACAGACTTCACGACCTCAAACAGCCGAAGGAAGAACCCCTCACCCTAACCCTCTCCCCTCCAAGGCGAGGGGCGAGGGGACAGGAAAAAACAAAGCCTCCATCGTGGAAGTTCTCTGCCACGGTACGACGAACCCGTGGGGCATGGATTGGAACGAACACGGCGAAGCCTTCTTTATCAACACGGTCATTGGTCATCTGTGGCATGTGATTCCGGGAGCACACTTCAAACGGCCTCACAGCGAAGATCCGAACCCGCACGTTTACGAATTGATTGACCAACATGCCGATCACTATCACTGGGACACCGGCAAGGATTGGACCGACAGCCGCAAAGTGACGGGCGAACATGATCGCCTCGGTGGCGGACATGCTCACAGTGGTGCGATGATTTACCTCGGCGACAACTGGCCCGAGCAATACCGCGGTCGCTTGATGACGCTGAACCTGCATGGCCAGCGCCTCAACGTCGAGCAACTCGCCCGCTCCGGCTCGGGCTACGTCGGACAACATGAGCCAGACATACTGCACGCCGCCGATCCGTGGTTTCGCGGCATCGACCTCAGCTATGGACCCGACGGCGCAGTCTACATTCTCGACTGGAGTGATACCGGCGAATGCCACGACAGTACGGGAGTCCATCGCACGTCAGGTCGCATCTATCGCGTCAAGTACTCGTCTGCTTTGGCGTCTGCTTCTGTCCCTTCTCCCCCGTCGGGCATCGCCGCTGTGGGTAATTGGGAGCGGGCTAGGCTGAGGGGGCAGAGCATCGAGAACACGCTCCTCAACGTGTCGGCCCTCACCAACCAACAGCTCTTCAGCCTCCTCACTCGTCCCGAATGGTTCGCGCGCCGAGCGATCCGGCTGATCGCAGCGCGGCCTCATGACCCGCAAGTGACGGACGCAGCCAAGTCACTCTTTCAACAATCGAACTCCGACACCGAGCGGCTGCGTGCCCTCTGGCTGCTGCATCAAACGAACTCGCTCGACGACGAGTTCCTGCTCAAGCAAACGCGACATCCCAGCGAGCATGTTCGCGCGTGGATCGTCCGTCTGCTCCTCGACGACTGCCCGCTCGACACCATCCAGGGTCAACCGCATCCGTTCGCCGCGTCACCGAACGAAGTGGTGCTTCAAGAGTTGATCCGCCTGGCGCACGACGACGACTCGGGACTGGTGCGGCTCGCGCTGGCTTCGGCACTGCAGCGCCTCCCCGTCGAGCGCCGGATTGAACTCGCCACACCACTCACCTCGCACGCTGCGGACGCGAACGATCACAACCTGCCGCTCATGGTTTGGTACGGACTGATGCCCACTCTCGCCCCCTCATCCTCAGGGGCGAGTGGACAGGTGACAGTCCAAGACCCGGTGACAGTCCAAGACTCAGAGCGTCCACTTGCAATGGCTCACTTCGCCATCGACTGCCGCTTCCCCATCACACGGCAACTGGTGGCCCGGCGACTCGCCGAGTTGATCGACGAACATCCGAAAGCCATCGACACATTGCTCACCAGTGCGAATGAGGAGGCCACGTTGCAAGACATCCTTGACGGACTAACTGCCGGTTTCGCGGGGCGACACAAAGTCGAAGTCCCCTCGGCATGGGAAGCCGTTCAACAGCGTGTTGCCACCTCTGAGAGCGTGAAATTGCGCGAGCGAGTCCGCGACTTGAGCGTCCTCTTTGGCGATGGGCGGGCGTTGGCAGAAGTTCAGCGCGTGGCATTCGATGGGAAAGCCGAAATGGCGTCACGTAAGGCCGCGCTGCAAACGCTGATCGACAATCGCCCCGTCAATCTGCGCGACGTGTGTGAGAAGCTGCTCTCCGTCCGTTCGCTCAACACGGTCGCGGTGCGAGGACTGGCCGCGTTCGATGACCCCGCGATCGGAGAGAAACTGGCCAAGAACTATCGCAGCTTCTACCCGCAAGAACGTCCTGCGGTGATCGAGACCCTCGTGGCACGCCCTTCATTTGCGAAGGCCCTGCTCGCCGAGATGGCTGTTGAAAAGATCGCCCGCGCGGACCTGTCGGCTTTTCAAGCCCGGCAACTGCGCAGCTTTGGCAACGCCGAACTGACGCAGCAACTGACCGATGTCTGGGGCGAGTTGCGGGACTCACCCGCCGACAAACTGCAACTCGCCGCGACGCTCAAACGCCAACTCACGCCCGAGACTTTGCAGGCCGCCGACAAGAGTGCGGGCCGAGTGGTCTTCAACAAACTCTGCGCGAACTGCCACCGTCTCTACGGACACGGCAGCACGATTGGCCCCGATCTGACCGGGGCTGGCCGCCACAATCTCGACTACGTTGTGGACAACCTCGTCGATCCGAGCGCCGTCGTGGGAGCCGACTATCGCATGAGCGTCGTCGTCCTGAACGACGGTCGCGTGATGAACGGCATCGTCAGCGGAAAGACTGACCGCACGCTGACAATTCAAACGGCCAAGGACCGCCTGACCCTCGCCCTGACCGACATCGACGAACTGCAAGCCTCGCCAGTCTCACTGATGCCAGAAGGCCAACTCCAACCGTTGACCGACGCCGAAACTCGCGACCTTGTCAGCTACCTAATGCACCCCACTCAAGTGCCCCTCCCGTAGCTGATAGGCTGAATTGTTTTGTAAGTCGCCCCCTGCTGAGGCGTCCGCAAGTGCTACAACTTTCGTTACCACGCTTCGGGTTGGTAGTTCGACTGTCTTAGATTTGCCGTTTGTTGATGTTATCAATTGATCAATCCAACGAGTCAAGTGTCTCTCATTTCTCTTTGTCTCGGAAATTGTTCCTCAACGAGACACAACATCAATTGGAACATTTATCAAGGAGAGAAGAATTCATCTTCATCGTCATCGACGAGGAATTTCACTCATTGGACTCTCTTCAATCGAACAAATCTTCGACACTTCTTCGGTCAGTCCTCGTCACTTTCCTTGACGAAATGTTTTACTTTTGTCTCTTTCAGGACTGAA
>JAYTXB010000449.1:0-13025 GCA_043743205.1 Schlesneria sp. | reverse complement strand
CGCTTTGGTCAGAGCAATGTGTTCGCTCCAGTAAGGGGGATCAACGGCCTCGATCACCGCAGCCAGTTGGTGCAGATAGCCGCTGTCCAACCCTTCGGCGCTTCCCAAGGACAGGTTCAGCCCATGCGGGATCAGTGGGAAGTGAGCCTTCAGCAGCGCGAGGTCTCGCCCCGCATCGCTCGTCGGTGAGATCGGCCCCGTCTTGCCGACAGTTGCCGTGCCAGATGAATCACCGAAGAAGTGGTCGGCCGTGACCTCCAGAAAATCGATGGCCTTCCGATGGAGAAACAGCCCCGCCTTGAACGGCTCACGATACCCAAGTCCGACGCCCAAGACCGGGATGTTCGTGAACATGGCGGTTCTTCCTCGACACGATATTGAATGCGACGATCCGTTGTCAGCCCCCACCACAACCGCCGCATCCGCCACCGCAACCTCCACCGCCACAACCACCCCCGCCGCTGGATCCACAACCGGAGCCGCAACCGCCGCCCGTTGCTGTAGCTCGTTCGTAGGTCTTGTAGAAGTCGGCGTAGGCAGACTCCTTCAACACCACGATGCCGAACAACCCCATCGCCACGAGCAACGCCGGGTTCATTCCTTGCTCCTCCGTGGACGAGTTCGATGTGGGGTACTTCCCTGCCGATTTGAGTGACGCGAACGCCTGTTGAAGCTGCTCGAGATACCGGCGTCCAAGGTGGCTCAGGCGTTTCTTCCGACACACGACCGCAGTCCCGATCAGAGAAGCGACCGTGAACAAGATCAGGAACCCGACATTGAAGTGCCCAGTCATGACAGCCGCCGTACTCTTGAATGCGGCTAGTCCGAGCAGACCGACTGTGAGTACGCCACCAGCGAAGTGACGAGTCGATTGATGTCCGTCGGTCTCAAGCAGGTCGCGCTCCTTCAATCGAGACTCATACGATTCGCACAGCGGTTCGAGCTGCTTCACCAGCGAGTCCGATTTGCCATAGATTTCCTCGGGCTTGCGCGACGTGTTGAACCAGCTTCCGGCAACCAGCAGCAGCGAGCCATCTCGACTGGAATCCAGCTGGACGGAACCTCGCTTCAGTTCCTTACCCTGCGCGAGAACACCCAGCCACTTCTCGTTGTCGGCCAGTTCGATGACCCTGCGTTGCAAAAGATCGAACACCGCGAGTCGCGTCACTTCGGGAGTCCCTCCGCGCAGATAGGCAATCTCATAGGGATCGGGGGCTGCGGGGACCGCCAAGTTCTCGCGATCACGAGTCTCATCGAACAGCATCAAGATGACCCCTGCCGCAATCAACCCGCTCACGGCGACGACCGCGAACAACATCAAAAACCACAGTCCCGGCAGGTTCGCCACGGGGTTTTGGAACAGCCATCCCATCATGATTGGTACTCCTGAAGTGAGACTGATTGAAACTAAACCTCACGCGGCCAAGATTGAGACTCTGGCGAGCCGCCTGCCGTCAGGCTGCGGGTTCTTGATCGCCGCAGGAAACCCGTGGCCTCACGGTGGCTTTGCACAAATAATCAGATCGCATACTTCAGGTAGGGTGGGCACTGCCCACCAATACACCTTTGATTGTGGTGAGCGATGCCCACCCTACATTAAATGTGCAAAGCCCCTCACGGCAACACGGCTCGCTTGAAACATCTCACTCATGGAATGCCTGAGCTACGTAGGCGAGGCACTCCATGACTCGCATTCGCGTGGTGCGTCCACCGGTCAATCCTGACCGCGCGAGGTATAAGACTGAGAACTGAGCCACCCACGGTTCATTGGTGACATCGGTCGTCCGTCATCAACGAACGAAGGGAACTTCAGATGAGTCGCTTCATCGAATCTTCACACGCGACCAGTGAGAGGCGTGACTCACCGAATTGGTTCGTGAAAATGATCACAATCGGAGCAGACTACCCACGCCTCATCGCCCGCACTCAACTTGTTTCATTAGCTTCGGACAGTAAAGCAAGGGAATCCTGCAGCGATCCTTACTTCCGCGCGCTCCAGTGAACGGACTATTTCTTCGTTTTGGCTTTAGCGGCTGCTGCCGGGGCGGCTTTCGGTGGTGGCGGGAGCTGCTTAAGCAACGCCTTGTACTGTTCAACGCGATCGGGATTGTCGAGATCGGGGCTGAGAGCCAGCGTGCTGCCGAGCAACTGCGTCGCCTGCAAGCTAGTCTCGGGTTTCTTCTGAGCGGCGAGGCAGACCGCGCAGTTGTAAATGACCTCGTAGTATTCGGCTGGCTTCTTACCTCGTTCACTGGCCAACTTCAGGCGGATGCGAGTCCACCACTGCACGGCTTCGTCGTAG
The DNA here is from genome assembly GCA_043743205.1 of Schlesneria sp. Classification (GTDB taxonomy): domain Bacteria; phylum Planctomycetota; class Planctomycetia; order Planctomycetales; family Planctomycetaceae; genus Schlesneria. Next base: position 10,723 of record JAYTXB010000449.1, on the reverse strand, counting down.
CGTTGAGGATTCTTTTCAGCCAGTGTTTGCAGGATGTTCCCTTTTTCCAAGAGCGGTTCGAGGGCGTTCGGTTGGTCCTTCAATAAGGCCTCTACTTGGGCGAGGGCGTCTTCAAACTTGCCCTCGGTGCGCAGCAGTCCAATGAGTTGCGATCGGATGCGGTTCATCGCTTTCGCAGCGACTTTAGCGAAGGCGGGGTCCGCAGCGGCGCGATCCAAAATGGCTTGGAATTGTTCGCGAGCCTTATCGCTCAAGCCAAGGTCTTGACTCGACTCGGCGAGAAACACGAGTCCACCGAGGTCGATCTGCTTGCGTGCTCCGAGTTGTTCCAACACCTTGGTCACCGAATCGCGAGCGGCCGTCTCCGCCAGCTTCGCGTTGTTAATGCGGCCTTCTTCTTTGCTCTCCTCAGCCGCGATCAGTTCGATCGAAGTCTTCTTCCAGCCGGCACGCACGATCTTGCCAAACTCGATCAATACGCCATTGACCACTGGCACGTCGTCGCCAGCGGTCATGAGAATTTGCCCGACTTCAATCGCCTGCGGAGTTTGATTCAACGCCGCATACGTTCGCAGTGACGAGACCAGAATGCGGAGCGACGAACGGTCCAGTGTGGTCAACGATTTGGTTTTGAGATTGTCCACCAGTGGCTGGAGTAGCGGCAGCGCGGCCGCCGTCTCTTCTTGTTCGAGGTGCATCTCGGCCAAGAGCAATTGCGTCTCCTGCAAGGCGGCGACGTGCGAGGCACCTGAGTGCTTGCCGAACTCAGCGAGACTCTGTTGGAGCAGCTCGACCGCCGTCTTCCGTTGAGGCAGCGTCGTCTTGTCGCCGCGACGCTTGCCGTCCACATATAAAGACCAGTGTGTGGCACCGGCGAGTTGCAGTGCGACGGGATACCGATCTGAGACCGGATTGACGCTCTTGAAGATTTCGATCGCGCCCGTGGCGTCGGCTTGAATGAGCTTGAGCTTGCCACGCGCGATGCGGGCGTCGTCGGCTTCCGCATGTTGCGGGAACTGCTTGAGGAGCAGCTCGGTCGCGTCGTTAATTTTGTCGAGTGCGGTCTTGTCTTTAGTTTGCCCGTAGAGCGACATCGCCGAGTTCACGGCGAGTGCGGCGGCGGCCGGGGCTTTCGCATAGCCCGGCTCTTTGGCCAGTGCGAACGCCGTGTCGTAGCTGGCACCCGGCTTGGCTGTCATCAACTGAATGTAGGCCAGCGTGAATCGCGCGGCGAGGACTCGGTTTTTGTCTTTGACATCCGCACTAAGTTCAATCGCGCGGAGGAACGCGGACTCGGCCTGTTGCCAGTTGGTCTTCGCGTCGGCGGGGGTCTGCGATTCACCAGCCGCTTTGGTCGCGGCGTCACCGATCGCGATCGCTTCGTCGAACGTGTTGAGCGGCGCTTCTTCACCGCCACTGCTCAAGCGTTTGATCAGAATGGCTTCCTTCTGAAAATCGCTCCGAATATCGACGATGGCTGTCAGCAGTCGCTTTGCTTCTTGAGTCGATTTCTTGGCGGCGACTTCTTTCGCCGTCTTGGCGTACTCAAGGTGAGCCTTCGCCAATTCCAAGGCGATCCCCTGATAGCCATTCGATCGCCGTTGCGACTGGTTCTCGTTCATCCAGATGGTGGCGTCGTCGATGAGTTTCTCAATGTTCTTCGTCCGACCGAGCAACATCAGGCGGTAACGATTGACCTCTTGGAACATCCCCATCCACTGAGCCATGTTCGCTGCAGCCTTCTCAGGTTGAGCCGACATCACCTCGTCGTAGATGTCGAGTGCGGTGACGTAATCTTCCATTTCCTCGCGTGCTTTTCCTTCCCACATGTGAGCATAGACGCCAACGCGACCGCTCCGATTCTCCTGAAAAATTTCGTCGAACCCCTTGGCCGCTTTGGTGAATGCCTCTTTGCGTTTGGGGTCTTTCATCTCGGGATACGTCAGGCCGAGATTGAAATCGACGGTGGCGATCTTGAGTCGCGCGGTCAGCCAATTGTTGACCAGCGCCGCCGCTTCACGCTCTGCTACCTTGCCGGTGACCTTCTTCCCGTCTGCCTTCAAACCATCGACCTGCGCCTTGAATAAGGCCACGGCTTGGTCATATTTGGGCCGAGCATCCGCCAGCAGCTTCCGAGTCTCCGCCAGCAGAGCTTCTCGCTTCATCTTGTCGCGGAGTGCGACTGTCAGAGAGTTCTGGGCGCGGTACAGCGAGATGTCGCCCGACGTGAGCTGTGCCTTCGCGGCGGCTTCATGTCGAGCGAACTCTTTTAAGAACTTGTCGAGCAAGACTTGAGCATCGACCAGATACTTCTGCTTCAAGTCGGCATTGGGTGTTTCTTCCGCAGCGACACGCAGACTGGTAGCCATTTCCAAATCCCATGTCGTCTTCAACTCCTCGGGAAGATTGGGCTTCGCTTTGATTTGTTCGAGGTAGAGCATCGACAACTCGCCGTACCCTTGGTCGTGCAAGCCATGCAGAAAGTCGAAGTACGGCTCTTCGGCTCGGCTGCGACTGGCCAGCAGTCCGAAACAGAGACACCCGAAAACCCAACTGAGTCGCGAACAACGCCCAAACATACTGGCAGCCCTTGAGCAAGTGAGTCACCGCCAGATAATGGCGGTGGCGTAGCCGAAGCGATCACGGAAGTTCATCAAGCCTTTGTCCAAACTGCAAGCAGCCCAACAAAAACAGCCCACCTGAAACGGGTGGGCTGAATCGAGCTGACTAGGCAGCGAGCTATTCGCCCTTGTCCATCTTGCTTTTGCCTTCGATCTGATAGAGCGGCAGATAGCGGTAGTAAACTTCGAGGGTCAAGGCGCAGATACTGGTCATCATGACGGGCCCCATGACGTGGCCCTTTCCGACGGAGTTCCAGCTCCCGTTGTCACAATCTTTCGACTTGATCTGCGACTTGATGAGGAACCGCCGCGCGTGGCGGTTCCACGTATCCCATTCGGTACCGGGCAAGTTGTGCATGACTTGCGTCGCGTAATAGAAGAAGTACGGGTTGTTCTCAGCTTGGGGCAGATGGGCCATGACATACGCTTGACCTTCGATCATGGCCGGGTCGGTGCGCTTCATGCCGCCATATTGGTTGCAGAGCAACCCGACGGCCGACATCGTTTCGCTTGGCCCCGACTCCGCCATGTAAGAGAACAAGCCGCCCGATTTCCCTTTCGCGACCGTCTTGAGGTAGTTCTTCGACTTCACGAGCGTCTGTGGATTGACCTTCAGTCCCGCCATCTCACCGCTTTTCAAGGCCATCAACTGCCAACCGACCACCGAGGTATCACCGGCGGTCGAAGGATTGGGGGTATAGTGCCAGCCACCCGACGTGTCGTTTTGAGCATCTTCAATAAACGCGATCGCTGCCTGAGCGTGAGGTTGTAGCCGACGATCCTTGCTCAAGCCGTAAGCCTCACAAATCGCGATCGTGGCCAGCCCATGTTCGTACATGCTGCCGGTCCCGAGTTGGCCTGTCTTTTGATTCTGATTGCGGGTCATCCACGTCAGACCCTTACTGATGACTCCCTTGTACGGTCCACCCGTTTCGTGAGTTTGTCCGGCAGCGAAGAAAGGCAACAGGCCGAAGGCAGTCGCGGCCATTTGGTATTCGGGCGGGACCGCAGGTGGCTCCTTGGCGTCCTTCGCGACTTTCCACAATTCCTTGGTGCAACTCGGATCCTTGCACATCTTGGCAAATCCCTTGGGGCCGCAGCCCCAACTGCCATCGGGATTCTGATGACGGGCGAGCCAATTCGTCGCACCGGCCACTGCTCGCTCGGTGTCGGCAGTTCCACCGCCGCTGGCCAGCATCTTGTCGCGGCTCCCCGAGCCTCGACCGCCAAAGCCTTCACCAGCGCCGCCTGATCCCCCTTTGGAACCATCACCCTTGCCGACTTCCAAACCGGCGGCGCCCATCAAGGCCGGGCCATCACCGAGGGAGGCCAGACTGACACCCAAGCCGCCTACAGCAGAAGTTCCATTGGCGGCACCACCACCCGCTTCGACGAACTCCGCCGAGGCATCGTTGTATTGCGCGTCTTGTTCCATCGTGGCCGGTGGCTCGGTCAGAGATTCAGTATTGAGAACCGAAGGCTCGACCGGTGTCTCACCAATTTCAAAGTGTTCAACGGCCGCTTGCTCGTCGGCGGTATCCACTTCCGAGTCGATAAAAATCACCTCTTCCAGCATCTTTCCTGCTGCGGGTGCACCAATCACGACACCTAAAACGAGCAGGATCACAACATGGGCACCAAAGCTGGCCCCCCAGAATTTGGCGTTCGCTTTGACCCACTCCGCGCAGATCACCTTGAATTCAGCGGGTGTGGGAATGACTGCTTGCAACAATTCCATGAAGTTCATAACTCACCTCAACTACGGGAAAGAAACGCCCGCTGCATCACTAGGCAAAACAGGTACCACGTTGAAACAAAACTGACTGCGGTGCAAACCGGTCCAAGCCAGAAGGCAACCGACTCTGATGCTCGCACGGAGATAGCGCACCGACTCAACTTTGCTCGGCAATACGCTCCACCGAATTGGGAATATCTCCATTCGGTGGCCAAGCGAGATCATCATTGGCATGAGACTCACCGACTTCAAGACCTGTTTCGAGCCATTTCTCGATTGAAGCATGGTCCACTTCTGGTGATCTCTCCAGTAAGGCACGACCGCGCTCGATGTATCGGTTCGTCCAAACAACAACCACGAAAGTCACGGCAACCGAACCCCACAGCCAATACGACCAAACATATCGAGATTGCTGCAAGGCGACTCGCGCCGGGTTTTCGCGCCAGCGGATTCGCCCGATTAAGAGCGGTGCCCAACGGGTCTTGTCCAGCGGGTCTTGATAGGAGAGCAGTTTGTGGAAGTAACCGACAAACTGAGCCTCTTCATGCACGTCGGGATGAATCGGCACTTCGGGCGGCTTGTCATAGAACACGAGGCAATAGAAATTCCCGCGTGACTCGTCGGTCACGCCCCACGCTTCATAAACCGTTTTGACCCCTGCGGAATTTTTCGGAGCCTCGAAGGAGGCGGATCGACGCAGACTGAGCTTGAGGGCAATTAGCTCACCCCGATGCTTTTCGGGAGTTTGGCCCAAGTGAGTGAGATAACGATCTTGATGAGCGCGCTCCCAAAGTTCGTCAAACGTCTGCGTCATGCTCCAACGCATCAGCCTCCAGTAGGAAGGCATCTCTTCGGCGGTGAGCGGAGTTTTGTCGGAGACCGCTTGGAACTGCTCGGTTGCTTCCGTTGCCTGCAACGCCTGAAGGTCATTGGGGCCCGCGACCAGAGTCTCAACAAAGGCGGCTTCGGACTTGGTTGCCAGCGGAGACGTGTCATCTCGCTTCTCTTGCCGAGTCTGGTAAATCGTCAGACCGATCAGAGTCAACAACGTCACCATGCTCGCGAGCCGGAAGAGGTCTCGGCGAGAAAAGAGCGGCGGTACGGGAACGTGCGGATTGAACGGCATGGAGAAATGACGACCACTAAAAGTTCGACGGAACCAATCTTGTCACCAAACTCACGGGCTAGAAGTGTGATCGAACTCACGGCGTAAAAGACTTACCCGTCTTCAGCCAATTCCACGAAGCTGAGCTTGGACAACTTCTCGCCATTGGCCAGAGTCTGTTTCGTACAGACATCGACGACCCTCATTAGTTCGTCGTATTTGAGTCTTGAGCCGACCTGAATAATGACCTGATCGAAGCTCGCTCCGGAGTCCGGCCCGAGAACTTGCTTGAGGCGATTCTCAAGAGCCGTCAATCCGGAGACCGTTCCTTCACCGATCGCCATTGTCGCGATCTTGCCGCCGGGCTGGGAGAAGATCGAGATCACCAAGGAGTTCAGCCCTTTAACCGCACTGTTGTTCTTAGTATCGGCACCCGCCTGCTGACCGGAGTTCACGTTGGTGACCGGTTGCGGCGGAGGCAACTTCAGATTGATCTGCCCTTCAATAGGTGCGGGCTTAAAGGTCAGGATGAAAAACGTCAACAACTGAAAGGCCATGTCCAACATGGCTGCCAAGTTGAGTTCGACGGATTCACCGCCTCCCTTTTTTTTCTTCCTGCGGCGCATGTTGACCGACTTCAATTTTGAGGGATTCAAATCGACCGACCGCAACTCAGGGACACTCAGGTCAGCGGCCAGACGAAACGGATTGGGAACAACACGCTATACCAAGTGGGTGAGCCGAATGGCCCGAAACGGCAAGCCCGCACGACTCCACAACCACAGATCGCTTTCAATCTTTAGTCATCGCCTTGAGGGCGAACTTGCGAAAACCTTTGTTCTGGCAGGTTGTGATGACCTTGTTGACTTGCTTGAACGCAGCTTGCTTATCGACTCTCAAGACAACCGTGCCGGGTAGGTCATCGTCGGGCTTGAATTTGGGATTGTTTTGTTTGGCGGCGTTTCGACTGACCTTGGCCTCAGCGGCTATGTACGGATCGAGGTCTTGAGGGTATCCATAGAGGAGCAGCTTTCCATCCTTGTCGATGTTCAAGATCAGTAGCTCTTCGGTCCCTTCGGTATCAACGGGGCGAGCAGAGCCGACCACAGGGAGCTTCAGGCTCAGGTCCATCGACGCCGCCTTAAAGTTACTGACCAGCATGAAAAACGTGATCAACTGAAACACCATGTCGAGCATGGGCGTCAGATTCGGCTCGGCATTGGCTGCGGTGTTCATCGAGCCAGACATAACTTACCTCGGCGACAACTCATCAACTGATCGTGGAACATCCGGTGGCGCTGAAAGTTGCTTCCGTCGATTTCGACCAAGCTCACTTCCCAGCCAATCTAAGCCTTGGGAGGTTGACTCGCCGCCGGAGCTGCTGCCGCAGCAGCGGGAGCTTTCGCGGCGGACTTGGCGGCTTGAGCCAGCTTCTTGATGAAGTCGTCCGCTTGAAGAGTCGTATTCGCGGCGATCGACATCACGCGGTTCTTAAACACCGCAAACAGATAGATCGCGGGAACCGAGAGAGCCACTCCCTCAAATGTCAGCAGCAATGCTTCCGAAATACCTTCCGCCACCTCGCTGGCCTTAAGCTGCGTATCTGACATCGCGATCACGCTGAAGCTCTTGATCATTCCCTGCAATGTTCCCAGCAGACCAATCATCGGCCCGAGCGTGCCCAGCACGGCCAACATGCTGATCTTCTTTTCCATCTCGACGACCTGAACATCTGCGACTCGCTCCATCACGTCGCGAGCCTCGTCCAAGCCTCCTGATAACTCGCCCATTCCCGCCGCCGCAACCTTGGTGAACAGGCAATCTCGCTCTTTGATGCTCGAATAGATTCCCTTGTAATCCCGCTTCTCCATCTTCTGCTGGATGTCCTGCATCAGGTCCGGTGGCATGGCCACTGTGGGACGCAGTTCCAGAAACAACCGGCTGGTCATCGCCACGAAGTAAATCGACAACCCTAAAATCACGGCACCGATCGGGCCCGAAGTTTTGATGACCCACCACACGAAGCTCTTTTCGCCTCCAGCATGAGGCTCCGCCGCCTTCTTCTCGGCCTTCGCTTCGGGTTCGTCCTGCGCGAACGCGACGGACGGAGTCAGCCACGGGACATCCAAAGTACTCGTCACAGCCAAGAACAACATCACGCAGGCGAGACACTTCACGAAATTGAACGAGCCAGTCATCAAGCGAACCTTGTTGGGGCGATCTCGAACTTGGGTAGATCACAGAGTTGAAAAGAACTCTGGTTTGAATGAAAACTTGTGGAAACGAATCCCGTTTCGATTGAGCTGAAGAGAAAAGAAGGGCCACCACTTTCTCGACAGGCCAAGTCTGCCAATCACCTAGATTGATCTCGGAAAGTTCTGCGGTATTTCACGCAAAATTCAAGAAATGAGCGGGCCAGATAATTGCCACAACTAGGGGGGATGTCAACTCGGTTGGGCTGTTGCCTGGAACCGATGAAGGACCGTGGGGCGGGTGAGATGCACTCTCATGGCAGTCAATCGACTGGGCTGACACGGGGTTCGCGAGCAGCGGTCGTTTTCGCACGAAGCTGTTCTTCGCGCAAGGCCGCAGCAGGTGTCCGGCCCCGCCACAAGGCGAGTGCTCGAATCACATGCCCTCGCGCAAGGTGAGCCTGGTCCTGAACCGGAAACTCGGGGCGAACCCAATTCGCCAAGACCCCCGGTGGATCGCCTCCGTCGGCAGAGTTTCTGCTGCGGCTATCGATCGCTTCTGTCAGAGAAGGCATCGGAACGACGGCCTCAAGTTGGTCGCACAGCCAGTGAGCCGCACGTGCGCGAACGTCCTGCGGTGGAAGTGCCTCGCGCGGAGCCAATGCCCACCATTCGAGAGTCTGTGCTGTCATCCGTAACCGCAATTCAGAAGCCGAGAGTGCGGCGAAGCGTTCTGTCGCGCGCGACTTACTCTGCAAATTTGTCACGGCCCGATTTCCGCGCGGGCTTCAACCACCAAGCTTCGCTCCAACTCCCGTCTTGGCGTTGAGTCTCGCACAACTGTGACGTGGCGAGTTGCAGACAAATCACGACCCGTGATCGAGTCTTCCCCGTGAGTAACGACTGCTGATCGTCGATGCGCAGCAGCACAGCCAAACTCCAAAGTCGCTCCAGTTCCACACGGACATCATCCGCGTTGACATCGTACGGCAGCACACGTGCGATGACCTGCTCGGCGAGTCTGTCGAACGTGACCTTCTGTCCATCGGCGTCATTCCATTCGCGGGTCTGTGGCAGGTAGAACGCGAACGCCAGCATTGATTTCGCGTGCGGATGCGATCCCGTCTCGCGTTTCCCCGACTGATCGAATTCAAACCGTGTTCCTGCAACCGTCACGTGTCCCTGCCTGGTCGATGTCGCGCCGATTCGGAACTCGCGCCACAATTGCCGCAACATTGAGCTGATCGGACGTTTGCCGATTTCGGTCATCACGATGGTGTCTGTCGCGAGGCCCAGCCATCCCGCTGTGGCGAGAGACTCCGCGAGCCCCGATTCACGGATCGCTTCATCACGCGCGAACTGATCTTGGAAAGTGGCGTCAAGCAATGGCGTGCTCGCGGGTAACTCTGCCGTAGGTATTGGGTGCGAGAAGACACGGCTCAATTGCGCATCGCTCACGACCGCCCGCTCGTCGTACAGTGGACAGACGCCGATCGGCCTCACGCGCGGAAAGCACTCGGAGGTCCCCAGCGACCCTGCGCCAGCATTACCGACGAACCACGTGCCAACCAGTACGAACAGAATTGCAAAAGCCGGCAGTAGCACGGTGAAAGCAGTCTGTGGATGACTGCCCTCAATCAGCAGCGGTTTCTCATCGCAAAACAATCGCCGCGCGAGGCGACTCAGTCGGGCTGCTGTGATCAGCCACGTCGTTCGCAGGTACGAGCGACAGTTAGGCCAACCCGAGGATTCACGATCCCACTTCGCACTCGCGAACGTCGGTGTTCGACTGACCACGCTGCGGATGCGGTTTTGACGATAGGCACTTGTGCGCGAGTCAGTGGAGTAAAATGCCCCTCGCTCGTTCGTTCGACTCCAGCCGTGACGGTCAGCCCATTGTTTCGACAAGTCCGCGAGATGTGGAGCCAGCACGACACTCCACGCCAGTACAAACCAGCCACTCTCGTGAGGCACCAGCCAATGGGTGGCGGTCGAGAGCAGCAGCAACAGATACTCGGCTGATGCCCAGCGCTGATGGCTCTGTCTCAAGATTTGTGGAGTGAGCCACCAGACTCCACAGCAGGCAGCGCTCGCCAAAAGTGTTGATCGACACCGCACCAAGCCCCAGTCGTCTCCGAGAGTCATTGCCGTTACGACCGCTTCCAAGCGGAGAAGACCATCGAACCACTCGTACAGGAGCACCACCTCTACTCGTGCTCGGTCCCACCACTCCATCCCGTTTGGCCCGAGAAACGTCGCGGCGACGGCCAACCCGAACAGACGCAGCCAGCGACTCAACACGCGATCGCACGCGACGCTTGAGATCGACCGCCCGTCTCGAATCAAGTCCCAGCCGCGCCCGATCGCTGCGATCCCCAACAGAGACCAGCCCACAACGAACGAGACGTCCACGCACGACCAAATCGCAAACAGCAGCGGCACGCCCGCACCTCGCCGCCACACATCCCAGCGACTCGTATGAGAATGGACACGCTCGCCGGTTCTGTGAGCACTTGTCTCAAAAGTATCCGGCTTGAGGCCGCGATCTTCCACGACACCCTTGGTCACCCAGAGCAACGCAATGCAACAAGCCATCCCCGGCGAAGCAGCCTCCAATCCCGTCACGATTCAGTCCTCGATGGCCAAATCACACAAAGGCGCTCTTCGCGAAGTCTGGAAGCTCGCCGCACACCTCGGACATCGCCGTAATTAACTGTTCATGAGCGAAGGGCCGTTCTCTTTATTTGTGGTGCGGTCGAAGGAGCGGCCTGCACGATGACTTGACCTGTTCCAAACAAGCTTTGGCGACGACTCGAACGACCAAAGTCCGCAACCCGGCGTCAGCAGATTTAAACTGGGCGATTTCAGCGACACAGCGACGGACTTGTCTCATCAATCACGTGGACAGTTAATTCGACTGTCTTAGATTTGCCGTTTGTTGATGTTCAACGGGGCCAGTCTGTTGCGTTGATTCCAGTGGGAGGTGCGGGCGAGTTCGTTACGTTGCAGGCGTTGTTGGCAGTCGTGTTGGATGCGGGCGGGCGTATCGCATCCGCACGCGCGGTGGAGG
>JAYTXB010000448.1:0-5969 GCA_043743205.1 Schlesneria sp. | reverse complement strand
AAGCTCGATGTTCGGACCCGCACGAATGTCGAATCGATTGATCGACGAGCGAAAACCGTGACGGTGCGCGATCTGCAAACGGGGGCCGTGTCGGTCGAGGCGTATGACAAACTCATTCTCGCGCCGGGCGCGGCTCCGTTGCGACCGACGATTCCGGGTGTCGATCTGCCCGGCGTGTTCACTCTACGGACCATGCAGGACACCGACGCCATCAAGTCGGTGCTGGATCAAGGTGCTCGCGAGGTGGTCGTCATTGGCGCGGGCTTTATTGGGCTGGAACTGGTTGAGAACCTGATCCGTCTCGGCGTCCGAACGACCCTGGTGCAGCTTCAGGATCAGATTCTCTCGCCGTTGGATCCGGAGATGACCACGCCACTGCTGGCTCATCTGCGGGCCAAAGGGGTCGAGGTCATTCTGGGTCAAACGGCCGAACGAATCGAACGTGCTGAGACGGGGCTGACCGTCACGCTGACCTCGGGGAAATCGTTTGCCGCGAGCATGGTCGTGTTGGGCATCGGCGTTCGTCCCGAGAATCGGCTCGTCGTCGAAGCGGGCTTGGAAGTCGGCCCGCGCGGCGGCATTCGAGTCAATGAACATCTGCAAACGTCGGATCCCGACATCTATGCCGTGGGGGATGCCATCGAGGTGCGAGACTTCGTCATGGGCACTGCCGCTCAAGTTCCACTGGCCGGACCGGCGAATCGTCAGGGACGTCTCGCGGCCAACCACATCTTCGGTGGCCGGGCGGTCTATCGCGGCACGCAGGGGACGGCCATTCTGCGCGTCTTCGACATGACGGCCGCCATGACCGGCGCATCCGAGCGAACCTTGCGAGCGGCGAGTCGCGGCTTCCGAAAGGTCTACACGCACCCGGCTCATCACGCGGGTTACTATCCCGGCGCGCAGCAGATGACGATCAAACTGCTGTTCGATCCGCAGGACGGTCGCATTCTCGGAGCGCAGGCGGTGGGAGGCGACGGCATCGACAAGCGGATCGACGTGCTGGCGATGGCCATTCAGGGACGCATGACCGTTTACGATCTCGAAGAGGCGGAGTTGGCCTACTCACCGCAGTACGGTTCCGCGAAAGACCCGATCAACATGTTGGGCTTCGTGGCGGCTGAGGTTCTGCGCGGCGGCCATCCGCAGATTACGGTCGAAGAAGTATGGTCATCGCTTCTCGGTGAGGCCACCGCTCTGCGACAGCCCTTCGTTGTGGACGTTCGCACGCCCACCGAGTTTGCAGCGGGACATTTGCCAGGTGCTACAAACATCCCCGTCGATGAGCTGCGATCACGGATGAGTGAACTGCCGCGCGACCGGCCACTCGTCACCTACTGCCAGGTGGGACAACGTGGCTACCTCGCGTTGCGGATTCTTCTTCAGAACGGCTTCGACGCGGTCAACCTCAGCGGCGGCTACAAGACGTGGCTGCTGTACCAAGTGTGATTTGGTACAAACACCCGCGCGAGTCGTGTTGCGGCGAAAACAGTCAGGAATTGAAGGGAATCCCATGCGTTGGCAGTCAGGGTTGGCCGTTGCAGTTGTGGTGAGTGGCTGGCTGTGTGCCGGAGCCTTGTTGGCGGCGGGACACACAAAGGACTCGCTCGACATCGTTAAGAAGAAGCTGGCGGACAAGGACGCCTTGCTGGTCGATGTGCGCGAGCAGGCCGAATGGGACGCGGGGCATCTCGACGCAGCGGTGCTGCTGCCGCTGAGCACGCTGCAAAAGGATGGCAAAGCCACAAAGACTCTGGCGAAGGACAAGATCGTCTACACGCACTGCAAGGCGGGCATCCGATCGGTGACAGCGGCCGAGATTTTGGAGAAGCAGGGCTACGACGTGCGTCCGCTGAAGGCCGGTTATCAGGAACTGCTCGACGCGGGATTCGCTCCGGCGAAAAAGAAGTGAGGTGGCCGAGTGGACTGGAATGGCACTGTTCCCGCGTGGGTGAAGCCGTTGGTGCTTGTGACCGCTCTGGTGGCGCTGTGGGTGTGGGAGTCGGTGCGACCGTTCTTCGAGAAACCTCGCGGTCGCTGGCTTCATGCCGGACGAAACCTGTTCGTGGCGCTGCTCAACACGGTGCTGCTCGCCTTGGCGTTCGGTGTTGCCACTGTGGGCGTGACGGCTTGGGCGGAATCGCATCGAGTTGGAGTGCTCCACCGCTGGCCGATGCCAGAGTGGGTGCAACTCGTCTTGGCAGTGTTGCTGCTAGATGGCTGGCTTTACGCCTGGCATCGAGCCAACCATGCGGTCCCGCTGCTGTGGCGGTTCCATCGGATGCACCATGCTGATCGCGAGATGGACGTGACCACGGCGCTGCGATTCCACGCTGGCGAGTTGGTGTTATCGGCGATCTTACGGTTGGCGTTGATCCTGCTGCTGGGTGTCACCTCGACGCAGTTGCTGGTTCATGAAACGCTGGTCGTCGCCGCGACGATGTTTCATCACGCAAACATTTCGGTGGGCTGGCTCGACCGGTGGTTGGCGCTCGGGATCGTGACGCCGTTTCTGCACAAGGTGCATCACTCGCGCGAGCCGGTCGAAACCAACTCAAACTATGCGACAGTCTTTTCGTGGTGGGATCGGCTGGGAGGGACGCTGCGGCAGCGCGAGGACTGCCGATCACTTCGGCTCGGTCTGGACGAGTTTGACGACCCGAGATGGGAGACGGTGACGGGCTTACTGTCGATTCCAGCCGCTCAACAATCATCGCCGTGACGAAGCGGCGGCGTGCTGCTCGTTGTACCCGACTCGCGCAAACTCCATCACCCGAAAGTGCGTCCCGCGATGTTCGTCCGCGTCGAAGGCGGTGACGATGTTGGGATGGCTCAACTTCGCGACGGCTTTCACCTCGCGATGACATCGCTCGACCAGCGTCTGCGTTTTGACCGCTCCCGATGAGAGAACCTTGAACGCGACGATCCGGTCCATGCGCCGGTGTATCGCCTTGTAGACCAGACCCATCCCGCCCTGACGCAGCTTCTCAATCAGCAGTAGTTTCCAAGTACGAGTGGCTGCAAAGGTCCGGCAACCAACTCGCCTGCTTGAAACCGATTGAGACGCTCGTAACGAAGCCGCACTTGTAGGCCGTCCCCATCGAGCGGCTGTTGCTCGGCAGGAAGGTTCAATACGAAGTCGTTCACGACCTCGGCGGACATCAGCCCGCTGGCGTCGATCCGCTGAATGAGTTGGGAAATGGTGAGTGACATCGCGTGAGGATCCCAGAGAGTGGGCCGATGAAAGCCAAGGCATTTGGCCCTCGCGAGTTCATGGTGAAGCGTCGATGGTGCCTAACAAGTCCGATCGAAGGATCGCGCCAATGTTCTTACGAAGTGCCATTGCGCCGGACCTGCCACGACTCATGCTTCACGGTGGACTTGGTGACAACGAACGGCGTACGCGCGGCGAACTGCTGGAAGACGGTGGTGACTCGCGCGGGATCGGGTTGGTCGGAGTGAGCGTGCAACAAGTAACGCAGTACCAGCGGCGCGGTCTTGGTGATAGTGAGTGGACCTGCAAAGCAGGCCGATGCGCCCATCCAACCGTCTTCGCGCACGTGCCAATGCGTCGGGTGACTTGGGTTGGACGAGTGATCGAAGAATGTGATCCCTTCGTGGACGACATCTCCGTTCGAGGAAGTGAATACCGGGCCGCTGTAGTCCATCCAGCGAGCGCGATTGCCGAAGATCGCCGGTTCGCCAACTCGCCCTTCGCTGTCGGTCAGTTGTCCACCGCCGAAGTGAGTCGACAAATTCTTGGCCACGCGCACCGCAAGGAACCCGAAGTTCGACTTACCGAATTCAAGCAGCTCGGACGTGGGACGGAACGTCGATTGGAGTTCGATCAGCGTTTCGTTGGAACCGTTCGGGTGAGTCGCTTCACCCGCGCGAACGGCGACGATCAGTTCCTGTTCGAGCAACTCTTTCGGATCGTGACCGTCGAACCAGCCGAGCTTCACGGCCATCACGGCTTCTTCGTCGCCATCGTGGTAGGCGATCCATTCCTTCTGGCGGATGCGCGCGGGAGACGAGTTCCCCCAGAAGTCGATCCCGAGGACTTTGTTGTGCGCGAACCAGACCGACTGATGGTGATCGTGATTTGGCGCACCAGGGTGTCCCATGCGAGTCAGACTCGTCCCGGAAGGTCCATTCAACGGGAAGAAGAATGGGCGCGGATAGCTCGTCCCGAAATGCCAGCAGAGCCGCTCTCGTCCGTCGATGACGAACGAGGCACGGTGATCGGGGAGCGGCACGATCTGGCAGCGCGGGATGCGATATGGCATGGTGGGGCTTTCGGAATTCAGACGCGACGTTCGACGGCGATGCAAGCGTAGTCGGTGCCGGTCGAAACCAACAATCGGCCGGGAACTTTGCCAAGTCGGCCTGCACTCAAAAGAAACTGCTTGCCGAAGAAATGCTCGACGGCTAAGCTGCTGCCGGTCGATCATGAGACAAAACGTCTCCCAGCAAGTGAGGCTCTGCCAATGACCGTTCAGACTTTTCAAGAACTGCTGTCGAAACGTCCGTTCGAACCGTTTCGACTGGTCATGTCGAGTGGGCGGACCTACGAGGTCCGTCATCCCGAGATGGCATTCCTCACGAGGAGCGACATTCTCGTTGGCATTGATGCCACTGATGATGGTGTTCCGGCTGACTTCCGGATCTGCTCGCTGCTGCATGTTTCCGCGATCGAACCGTTGTCGGTTTCGGCCGCCAGTTCTGCGTGAGGTTTGTTCGACGGAATACGTCCCTAGTCGGTTCACACGAACTGCTCTGTCTTGAATTCCAGTGAGGTTGTCATGGCCGAGTCATCCGTTGCTTACAAACTGCTGTTGAAGGTGGCTCAACGAATGCGGTTGGCCGCTGTTGGGCGCAGCTTCTTTGGGGCGTTCCTCGTGTTGTGCGGAGTCTTCTTCGTTGCGTTGCTCGCCGCGCGCTTGACGGGTCTCGCGCCGGGACTGCTCGACGTTTCTGACACGACTTGGTTGTCGTTTGCGGCGGTGCCCGTCTTGGCGGGGCTGATGGCCTTACTCATTCATCGTCAGCCGACGCTGCCCGATGCAGCGAGGCTTGTCGATCAATCGACGGGAGCGAAAGACCTCTACCTGACGTTGTCGCTGATCAATACGTCGGCGGGTGAGTACCAGCCGTTGGTCGTGAAGTCGGCCGAAGCTCGTGCGATCAACGTGACGCCCGAACGGGTGTTGCCGTTCCAATGGCAGGACCGATTCTGGCACGCTGTTTGGGTTCCGGCGTGCATCGCGCTGGGTGTCCTGTTCATTCCGCAACTCGACCCGTTTGGCAAGGTCGCTAAGGCGAGTCTCGTTGAGAAGCGGCACGAGCGATTGGCGGAAGCGAAGAAGGCGACGGAACTGCGTCTGGACGAAGTCCGCAAGAAAATTGAAGACCATGACGAAAGCAACCCGACCGACGACGCGATCGATGAGTTGAAGCTGGCCTTCAACAAGATGGCTCCCGAACGCAAGCTGGACAATCTCAAGCAACTGATGAGCGAACAAAAAGACATTGGCAAGTTGTGGCGGCAGATCAGTGCCGAACGGCTCAAGGACTTGTTGAAGAACTCGCCGTCGGGCGATCAGCAGTTTGGAGCCAACAAAGATGAGAAGCTTGAAAAATGGATGGATGAGCTTCAACAGGGAGACGCAGGCGGCGTGCAGAAGGAGTTGCAAGACATCAAGCAGGCGTTACAGAAGCTGGCTCAAACGAAAGACCCCGTCGAGCGCTCCGAGTTGATGCAGCAGCTCAAGGAAAAGTTGGAGGCTCTCGAAGAACTAGCGAAAGACAAACTCAACAATGAGCAGCTCGCGTCGGCACTCGAACGAGCGATGGAACAGTTGCAGTTGTCCGAGCAAAGCGACCTGTCTCAAGAGGCACTCGAATCGGCGATGAAGTCGCTCGAACTTTCGCAGGCCGAACTCCAAGACTTGGAGCAGGCGGTGAAAGAC
>JAYTXB010000447.1:0-5857 GCA_043743205.1 Schlesneria sp. | reverse complement strand
CGTTGAAAAACGTAGGATGGGCATCTTGCCCGTCCGATTTCCCGCAGAAAAACGACGGCCTAGAAGGCCATCCTACAGTTTTTCAACGGGCTGCTAAGGCCGCGTTCCATCGTGCGGAAGAGTTCACCTGGCCAAGGTCACTCCCAGGCGTCGATCGCTTCCTGAAGTACTTCTTCCGATCCACCCCACGAGGCGACCGTCGAAGAAGTGGCGGCGGCTCCCGCCAATTGTCCTGCGTCATCAGAATCGTCACTGCTCGGTTCGCCGAACTGACGCTCAACTTCGCTGCCCTTATCCGACGAGACTTGCCTCAGCAGAGCATTCAGCTTGCTGCGGAATTCATCTCGCGAGAACGCCGTCTTGATGACGAAGTCATCGGCACCGGCAGTGATTGCGGCGAGTACCGTTTCACGACTGGAGTCAGAGGTCAGTACGACCACCTTGACCTTCGCGAGGACCGGGTGAGCTCGAAAAGCTTTCAACGTCTTGATGCCATCCCAGCCTGGCATCTGAATATCGAGGACCGCTAGGTCAGGCACATGGTCGAGTGCCTGATAGAAGCCATCGGCCCCGTCATTGGCCACGGCAACTTCAAAGTCGTGCCGCAGCACGTTGGTCATGAGGCTGCGAAACAGAGGATCATCATCTACCACCAAAATATGGCGACGACGATTTTGTGACGAGTTGTTCAAGGGGGGCGTGTCGCCGTTCATGTTGTTTATGGCTCGACAGACGTGAGTTTTGGGGCGGTACGGCAACTCTATTTTATGGCACGACACTCACGAGGTTCTCCCCGAGGAGAACGTGCCTAGTCTGACAACCCTAGGTTGCGAATTTGACTCATGCCGCCAATATGTCGCTCTTCGACACCATTTCGAGAGCAGTTGCGGGGGTGCGCTCGGCAAGAGCGGATCAACCGGCTCAAGGCGATTCGTCGCTCCTCTCACTCTCGACACTTTGGCACCGCGTTCTGTCGTTCTGTATCTGACTCCGGATCGGTCGGGGCGAGAGTAAAACAGAAACAGAACGGCGACCAGAGGATGATCGGGGAGATCCAGCAAGGGCACGAGCTTAAAACCCTGTCCGCCCTCGCAACTCCGAATTCTGGCTCTCCGCCATTTCTGTTGGCCCGCAGAAATTAGCCGCAGGGCGTTAGCCCCGGTTAAGTGAAATCGAACCGGGGCTAACGCCCTGCGGCTGATGTACCACACGAATCAACACGAATGGCGGAGAGCCCGAATTCTCTACTTGTTCGGCAAGCGAATCGTGCCGTCCCAGTGAGCGGGAGCGGTACGGTTGTGCAGGACGATGTGCTGCATCAAGAAGTCTTGAGCGCGGTCACTCGCGGGCATGCCGTGCAGGCAACGATAGGCTTGATCCCAGCGGCCTTCGATGAAATGTTCGACTCCCCGTTCGTACTCGGCAACGTGCGCGTCTGTCAGTTCGGAAAGTTCGGACTCGGGAGGCAGGAGTTCACTGACGATGACTGGCGTCTCCATGCCATAGGGCAGCAGCCTTCCTAAGCGGCGCAGACGACCTTCGCTCGACGCCAGTCGCGGTCTCACAATCGCGGCCGTGGCTTCATCGACAACGATTGGCACTCGCAGTTGCTTGGTCATGCTTTCGAGGCGGCTGGCGAGATTGACGACTGGCCCAAACACGGTGACTTTCACCTGTTCTGCGGTGCCGATCTTGCCTGCCACTGCGCGACCGTGCGCGATGCCGATCCCCATGGCGAAGTCCGCCAGCGGGTGATTCTTCGTCGCGGCCGCTTTGGCGAACGCGGCTCGAATACCGAGTGCCGCGCGACACGCTTGCGCTGCCGCGTCAGGCGAAGGAAACGGCCAGCCCCAAAATCCGAGCGTCGCGTCGCCTTGGAAGTCACCCGTCACGCCGCCATGCTCCAAGATGTGATGCGTCATCACGCCGAGCGCTCGGCTGACACGTTCGAGCAATCCAATCAAGTCGCCCGCCGCGTGTTCGGCCCGCTGGCTGAAGCCACGCAGATCGCAGAACATGACCGTCACATCGCACTCACTCGGTTCCAGCAGCGTCGTGTCAAGTTCATCTCCCAGTGCGGCGAGGACGGGCGGTGCAAAGAACTGCCGCAGTCCGGCTTTCTGCCGCTCGAATCGTCGCGCCCGAACGACGGCACTGATGATCTCGGCCACGAGTTCCGTGAACTTCACGTCGGCTTCGAGTTGCAGTGCATCAGAAAGCGTCGTCCCCGGCACAAAGGTCTTCCCCATTCGACCGGCCACGTACAGTCCGGTCGGTTCAGTGGCGAGGCCCGGCACCGGCGTGCAGTAGGCCCAGTCGAACTCCTGCATCAGTGTTTGATCGTGCTGCTTCGAAGCCCCTTTCTCCCAGATGTGCAGTACGCTGGCCCGACGCCGTTCGAGAGCCTCCACCACCAGACGCCGCGAGGGACGCAGCGGTCCTGCCGTCTCACGTCGTCGGTCCCAATGCAACATCGGAATCTCTTCCGTACCGCCCGCCGTCACGATCGCGACCGCCTCGGCATGAACAACACCTTTGAGTAACAAGTTGACCAATCGATGAAACAGTTCACCATCATTCGCCGCTCCCGAGATGACCTCGGGGAGATGCGTCAGAACTTCGATTCGGTTCTCGGGGTCTTGATATCGAATCTTGCGCAGCTCTTGCGGCTTGAACGCGACCTCTTCGACCGGCACCGCCGCCGCCGAACCATCGGCCTCCGCTTCGACCAGATAGAAGCTCGTCGCTCCCAACACGAAGTGCTGACCGATCTCAACGCGACACGACTCGACCGACTCACCCGAGAAAAAGAGCGGGTTGCGCGCCGACGGATGCCGATTGAGTTGCACGTGTCCCGGATGTACCTCAAGCTGAACGTGACTGCGTGAGAGCAGGTTGTCCCACGGCACGTTGAGGCTCGCATCGACCGCGCGGCCGATCACGTAGCTCATGCCAGAACGCAGTATCTGTCGTCGCGACTGATTCGGTTCCGCCCCCTGCATCATGAGTTCAAGCACTGTCGTCTTCCTTCGTTTCGTCGTTCCCCTTCGCGGTCAACGAGAGCGTGGTAGTCACACCCGACGGTGACGGCCGCCTCCAGAAGCGGAGCCAACGCGGACCGCGCTCGTTCAGCAAGGCCACGATCAGCCACCACGATCCCGCGACCAGCCCGAGCATCACCAACACCGCTCCCATGGCAGATGAGAACAGCCGCGTTTGCAACTCTTCCACGGGCCGCAGCGCCGCCGCTTTGCGTTCCTGTACGACGGCCACCCAGTCCGTCCCGCGCACTCGACTAAACGCCGCCAACCATTCGCCGCCGTAAGTGGCCCGATCCAGCAGGCCAATCGGGTCTAGGTAATGCCGCGTCCGATCCGGTTCGATTCGCCCTTCACCCGCATCACCCTGATCGGGTGCTTGCAGCAGATGCTCCAAGTCCAGCAACACATCTTTGTCGGCGACACCGACCAGACTGAGCTTCTCGAACCGCGTCGATCCGAGCGAGTCGAGGTTACTCTTCGTCATCCATTCGTGCGCGAGCAACGTCCACGGACGCTGCCGTCCATCAACCGATCGTCCGTCGAGAATTGCGAAAACTCGACCAACGCCGTCACTCCCCTGTGAACGCAAGCTCCGCTCGTAGTCCTGCAACAGGCTGCTCAGCGAGAGTGATCGAGCCAGCACGCCGATCACTCGCGAATCATCATCGGGCGCAAAGATGGGGACCGAGAGCGCGATCAAGTCGTGCTGCTGAGTCGTGCCGTGATACGGGATCGAAACATACGGCTTCGTAATCGGAGCAACGCCAACGGGGACTTCGTTCTCGTGATAGTGGAAGCCGCCACCGTGGAAGTAGTCGCGATAAGCGTAGGCTCCATCGAGTGACATACTGATCACATTCCGCCAGCGTTGAACGCCGGCCGCGTCCAGCAGGAACCAACTGTCATCGAGTGACCGACCGAGTCCCTTCCAACGCTTATCATTTTGCTTTTTGAAGTCGTTCAGCAAGTCCCACAGCGGCTGGCGTTCGTTGCGCGGCTGCGATGCAAAGTTGATGATTGCACGTTGCAAGCCTTCATCACCGGCGATGGCTTCCAGTTCCGCCTGCCGATCTCCAAGGTCCCGATTGATTCCCTCTGCCAACAGATTGACCGTCAGCACATCGCTTTCGAGTGCGCGCCGCGTGAGACTCGATTGCGTCGTACTGATCGCATCGTGCATCGCCTCTATCGCCAGCGGAGCGATCCCCAGCAACAACAGCACCGGCAACACCAGGCCCAGTAAGACCAGCGGCCTGCGAGCTCGAAACCGCTCGCGCGCGACGAGCCGATCCAGCACGGCCTGAGCGTTCGGGAATCGTTTCGCCGGGTCCGCAGCCAAGCAACGATCAACGATCTCGGCCAGATGTTGATCGACTCCCGATATTCGTCGATGTGCCAACGGCCGCGTGTCGTGTCGCACGATCTGGCGATAGATCGTCAGCCGCTCTTCCAAAAACCGCGCCTCACTCAACCGTCGATCGTTCTCCTCGGTACGGAACGGCGGCGAGCCGGTCAGCATGTGATAGATGAGTGCCCCGAGTGCATACACGTCCCACTTCGCATCAGGAACCGCCTTGAGGTCCGCTTGCTCGGGGGCCATGTAGTACAGCGTCCCCAACGCGTGACTGTTCTCATCCGCCAGCCGCGATTGCCCGAAGTCGCACAAGCGCGGCTCGAAGTCTTGATCGAGCAGAATGTTCGCCGGCTTGAGATCACAATGCAGGATGCCGCTGCCGTGAGCATGAACCAAGGCCTGACTGACTCGCGTCGCAATCCGCACCGCGTCGATCGGAGTCAGTGGGCTGCCGTTCAATCGCGCGGCCAGCGACCCGTTCTCCAAGTACTCCATCACGTAGTACGGTGGGTCATGATCCCATCCGACCGCCAGTAAACCGACGATGTTGCGCGACGTGTAAAGCACGGCCAGCTTCTCAACTTCGCGCCCCAGCAGCGACCAATCGACGCCGCGCCGATGGGTGTAGAGCTTGATCGCCACATGCTTACCGGTGTTCTGTTCTCGCGCCAGCCAAACGGAGCCGTACTTCCCCTCACCGATTGACTTGAGTATCCGATACCCCGGCACTGACGCAGGCGTTTCTCCCGCCAACGCACTCATTTCTCGAGCATGCTCGACCGACTCCAAGCCTTGATCGAGCGTCTCGTCGAGCGGTCGATGATCTCCCGAAATCCCAGTGTTCGCACCACGAGTTGATTGCACGTCACCAACTTCTGAATGAGGAAACGGAATAGGAATGCGAACACGAGGGAAGGGGAGAGGTCGCCGCTCGATGAGGGTGCATAGGCGAGCAGCTCAGTTCGGGCGTTCCGCGTTCTCGGTAACTCCTCTCGCTGAAAATTGGCCGAGGCGGGGTTCGAACCCGCACGTCGCTTTCGCGACACCGGATTTTAAGTCCGATGCGTCTGCCTGTTTCGCCACTCGGCCGAGGGCTAGTTTGTCGAAGAGTTACGGCGAGTCCTGTGACTCCTTGCCAATGATCGTCTGAAGGGATGCTAGCGTTCGTTGGGCCTCCTTGCCACGGACGCTCAGGGCCATTGCACTTACTGGAAGCACACTCCCAATGGCACTGACTTTAGTAACCCGAAGCGTGAGTTTAGAAGTTGCGCTGTTTTTTGTTTTCGCCCCAACGGGGCCTCGGAGACCAGCCCAGGGCCAGCGCAGCCCAAGCGAGCGCCGCCCTGGGTTTGTTGGCGTGTCTTGATCGTGCCCTGTAGGGGCACAGGAGGTTTGACGGATCGGTCTCGCACGCCGTGTGGTCTCGACCAATAATTCCCGTGCCCCTTCAGGGCACACATTT
>JAYTXB010000446.1:0-6139 GCA_043743205.1 Schlesneria sp. | reverse complement strand
CTAGCTCCGCACTCGGACATTTTGGCGCACCTCCCTGTGCTGATGTGTGACTCGTGATTGAATGAGCAGCAGGCTCCATCTGAACTGCTCTCACGTGTCTCCAATGTGTGGCCCACATGGCCAATGGTTCACATATAATAATCACCGAAAGATGACTGTAGGTCAAGTCACTCCGTCGGGTTGCTCATCAGGTACGCCAGTACGTCGCGCAACTCATCGACCGTTTTCACAACTCCCGGCGGCATGGCGGAGACATCGCCAAGTTTTCGTTCTTCGATGTCGGACTTGTTGAGAGTGACACGCTTCGTGTCTGGGAGCAGCACTTCCACCTTGTCTCCTGTTTCGGAGACGACGAGGCCCGTGATGATCTTGCCGTCTTTGGTCTCGATGATCGACGACTTGAAGACGGGCGAGATCACCTTGTTCGGGGCGAGGACCGATTCGACGAGGTACGGGACGGTGAAGCGTTTACCCGCATCGGTCAGGCTGGGGCCGCCTCCTCCCGCTTGAGTCGAGGTGGCGGCGTGGCACTTCGCGCAGCCGAGCGACTCGGCGGCGAAGAGCTTTTTGCCGCGTGCGACATCACCCTTCTTTACCGCTTCCGGCCAGTCGACTTCGAGGAACTTCGGGTCGATGTGCTGCCATTGTGTGCCGGTCTTCAATCGCTCGGCGAGAGACAGACCGTCGGGCTTGTCGGGGATCGACAGCTTCACGTCGCCGAGATGCCGGTAGTGGAGGTATTGCCCGCCGTGGCCCTCTCTCAGGCTGACCCGGACGAGGATGTCGTTGCTCCCCGCTTGCAGATCGAGCGGCACGACATCGTCGAGCTGAATCAGCGGGCGGACGACATCGTTCTCAAAGACCAGCTTGCCGTTCTGCCAGACCTTCACGCCGTCCTCACTGCCGACGAGCAGTTGCATCCGCTGAGCGGTCGGCGCGTCGAACCGGAAGAACGAATAGACCGACGAATTCGGAGACGGCCCGAACAGAACATTGAAGTCATACAGTGGCCGATCCGGGCTGGAGGGCTTGGTCTGTTTCCATTCAATGTAGCCCTGTCGCTCCGCGACAGGAGGCGCGATCGCAGGCACAGCGCTCTTGGGTGATTTGGGGTTGTTTGAAGGACCGGCGTCGTTGGTTGATCGCGCTTCCTGTCGCGGAGCGACAGGGCTACCTTGGACGAGCCGCTTCCCATCGAGCGTGTACTTCGCGGCGAGGTCGATGGCGGATGTCTCCACCGCGTGAACCGTCTTGAATCCCCCCGTAGGATGGACGCCCCCGTCCGTCTCTTCTACCCGCTTCGCTTTCGCGCCGTGTTGCGAGGAATCACGGACGGACGAGGCGTCCATCCTACGAATCGCGACATCATCCGGGACCGGGCCGAGCGTCCAGATGAGCGGCTTCAAATGTTCGAGTTTGCTGAGATCAAGCCGCCGATCCTGCACGCTCGTCACGACCTTGGCGATCTTCGGTTCCGAGCGGGGATCGTTGAGAAGCGACAGGAAGTGCGCCGCCTGCAACCGGACCTTGTCGTCCGTGTCGTCGAGACGCTCCATGAGCAGCGCGAACAGTTGCTCCTGCTCGTCGGTGTGCTTGAGGGCTTTCCAGTGTTCGGCCACGGTGTAGTTGCCGACTCGTCCAAACTTGCGGAGGTCGATCGGCTCCTTCTCGTCCGCGAAGAGGATGATGTTCGCCTCCTCCTTCTGCTGCGGAGCCAACGGCGCGTCATCGTGCAGCTTGGCATCGACGGGAGGAATCGTGAGACGAAAACCAGCGATGAGTACAGCATCAAGTCGCATCGCCAACATCTGGGACCGCGTCATTCCTGCCAAGACTCGTGGAAAGAGGTGTGCTCGCGCCGCGAGTTCCATCGCGAATACTGGAACCGACAAGGACCTCTGTCCGAGGGAGAGCGACAATTTCATGTCCATCAAACCGATGTGGGGATCTCTTTCATAGCGTTTCAGAAGATCATCAGTATCCGTTGCCAGCCGAGCATTCATTCGCGCAATCGATTCCAGTCGCCTCCACCCTTCCGGGTGTGGACACAAGCCAAGCTCGTACCGCCTTCGCAGCTCTTGCTCCGCCGTATTCCAACGCGACGACGGCGGTGGGGCGAAATTAGTACCGTTAGGGCCCCACCAATTGTGATTAGCCGCCAGTTTTATCAGCTTCGCGTTTTCGATGGTTGTCACGTCATACCCCTCGAACGGCATCGTGTCGGGGTCGTCCTTTCGCGTGATGACGGCGAGGTCGCTGCGGTAGGTGGGGGAGCCTTCGTTCTGGGCCATGTAGCAGATCGTGACGAAGACTCGGCCGCCGCGACCGACGCAGACGCCGACCGGGCGGGCCTGATCGCGGCCCTCCAGCAAGACATGCTCCTTGGCGGTGAAGGTGCTGCCTTTCGCTTCGAGCGGGAAATAAGAAACCTGGCGGCGACACCAGCGGGCGACCATCAGCGAGTTCTCGTACTTCGCGGGGAGATAGCCGTCGGCGTAGTACGTTTGCAGCACGGGGACCGCGCGGCCCATCTCGTCGTTGACCATCGGCAGGATGTCGGCTCGATCGGGAGTCTTGCTCTGCATCCACCCGCGCGGCCAGCTCCAGTAGGATCCCTCGGTCACGTGCATCAACCGCCCGGGCGCGTACAGCGCCGGAATTCCCTCGTGATCGTTGTCGTTGGTGAACAGGTTCCAGTTTTTGTCGAAGCAGAGTCCGCACGGGTTCCTCAACCCGCGCGAGAAGCTCCGCAGGTTGGTCCCATCCGGCCGAATGCGGAACACCGAGCCGACGCCGTTGTACGGCATCGCGGCCCAGTCGGCGTTGCCGATGCGGACGGTATCGCCGACACGGACGGTCTTAAGGTAGCCCTGTCGCTCCGCGACAGGAGGCGCGATCGCAGGAACAGCGCTCTTGGGTGATTTGGCGTTGTTCAAGGGATCGGCGTCTTTGGTTGATCCCGCTTCCTGTCGCGGAGCGACAGGGCTACCTTCAAAAGGACTATCTTGCGACAAGCGGGAGTTCTCGACGGCCGGCTTGAAGAACATCGTCCAATGCCCCCAATGGTCGGGCCGGTTGAAGTCGCCGTAGTACCAGAGCGGATCGCCCATCGAGACGTACAGGTCGCCCTCCGGTCCCCACGCGCAGGCGTGAAAGCACTGATGGACGTGACCGTTCGGCACGCCCCACAACAGCCGTTCGGGTGTGACTCCCTCGCGCTTTACCCTCGCGCCGAGAAGCCGATAGACGGCGCTGACCGTGACGACGTACAGGTCGTCGCCGCGCACTTCGATGTCGTTGACCCAGGTGTGATCGGGGAACTCGTACAGCAGATGACGAGGCTTGTAACCTCCCGCCTCATCCAGGTCGTAGACGTAGAGCGTCTTCCGCCCGCCGACAAAGATGCGTCCCGTTGTGTCGGTCCTCACCGAGAGAAACGAATCGTCGGGCGAAGAATCGAGCCGCACGACCTTCAATTCAGGATCGGTCACGTGATAGTCGAGGTCTTCAGCGAACGAGGTCGCGGCGAACGAAAGGCCAACAAGCGCGAGCCAGAAACGAGGCATGAGGATCTCCGGTAAGTAGAAGGTCGCGACACTCTAACCAACGCCGCCCTCCACAACAAAACAGACCGTCCCCACACCAGAACAGGCGAGCCGGGTGCCGTGAGGCCCCGGGTTCTTCTCGACTAAACCCGGGGCCTCACGGCACCAGCTCGCCTGAATACAACGCTCGCGCACAGAGTTTCCTGAGTTTCTTCACGTTCGCTCGTGTGATAGTGTGCCGTCCGCTTCGTCGTCCTCACTCAGAGGTTTCAACCATCGACCTACATCCCGTTCCGAGGAGCCGTCCATGATCGAGCATGATGTCACGCCAACGTCTGACCACTTGACGCCCACCGTACTTCCGCGACGTTCGTTTCTTGCCGCCGCTGCGGGTGCGATGGGTCTCGCGGCGATGGAAGCCGCCGCGCGAGACTACGGACCGGGGACTCAACCCGTGCGCTACCCCGATCCCGACATCGTGACGCTCGATCCCCGCTTCAAGAAGTACGCGCTTGGCAACACGCCGATTCAGCGGCTCTATCACAGCCCGAACATGATGTGGGCGGAAGGCCCCGCGTGGAACGGTGTCGGCCGATATCTGCTCTGGTCCGACATCCCAAACAACGTGCAGATGCGCTGGTTGGAAGAGGATGGTCACGTCAGCACGTTCCGCTCGCCGGCGGGCAACAGCAACGGCAACACGTTCGATTTTCAGGGCCGACAGATCTCGTTCGAGCACGGTACCCGTAGCGTCGTAAGGTACGAGTACGATGGCAGCAAGACGGTCCTCGCCGACAAGTTTGATGGCAAGTCGCTCAACGCCCCGAACGACGGAGCCGTCCACCCGAACGGCGACATCTGGTTCACCGATCCCGGCTACGGGAGCCTGATGAACTATGAAGGGAACAAGGCGAAGGGCGAGTCGGTGCAGCCCTACCAGAAGGAGGCGATCTACCGCATCGACGGTAAGACTTTGAAAGTCGAGAAGGTGGCCGACGACATCTTCAAACCGAACGGCCTCTGTTTCTCACCCGACTACAAGAAGCTATACGTCGCCGACACGGGAGCCTCGCACTACCCGGACGCTCCGAAGAACATCAAGGTCTGGGACATCGTGGAGGAGAAGAAGCTGGCCAACGGACGAGAGTTCGCTTCGATGAAGCTGACAAGGATCGTCAAGATGACTCCCGCAGAACGACAGCGATGCATCGAAGATGGCATCAAAAAAGGCATCATCAAACGTGAAGAGGTCAACGAACACATGTGTTCAGAGAAGCACAGTGACGATGCCGGATTCGCCGATGGCATCCGCTGCGATGTCGATGGCAACGTCTGGGCGAGTGCCGGCTGGGTGGGCGACGGCTACGACGGCGTTCACGTCTTCGAGCCGAAGGAGGGCGTCCGCATCGGCCAGATTCGGCTCCCCGAGATTTGCAGCAACGTCTGCTTCGGCGGGACCAAACGGAATCGCCTCTTCATGACGGGCAGCACATCGCTCTATGCGGTCTATGTTGAAACACAAGGCGCTCACATCACGTGATGTCTGACGGAGCGATCAAGTACGAAAAGCATGAGCCTCCCGTGCAACGCTCGGGAGGCTCATTTTGCTGATCCCTCATTGACCGCCGTGATGGCGAATGTCGGCAGTTTGGCGAGCGGCAGAAAGAGCTGTCCCTGTAGGATGGGCACTCTTGCCCGTCCGCTTTGAAGACCGCAAACCGGACGGGCAAGAGTGCCCATCCTCCATCGCGTTACCACAAATCTGGCCGGTCGCCTCGTCATAACTCGTTCATTGAGGCAGACGGTCGGCGCGGACTTTGGGAAAGTCGCCGGTGAGGGCCTGCATGTAAGCGACGAGATCGGCCTTCTCCTGAGTGGTCAGGTTGAGCTTCTTCATTTTGTCGCTGAGAGTCGGATTGGGGTGGCCCCCCTTGTCGTACCACTCGACGACTTCGGCCAGTGTCCTGAGGCTCCCGTCGTGCATGTACGGGCCGGATTGAGCGACGTTGCGAACGGTCGGAGTCTTGAACGCTCCCTTGTCCTTTTCGTCCTTGGTTTGATCGAAGCGACCGAGGTCCGGTTTCTCGGCCATCATCCCGATGCCGATGTTGTGGTACTTCTCGTCGGTGAAGTTGGCTCCCACGTGACAGGCGGTGCAGTTGGCCTTGGTAAAGAAGAGTTCTCGACCACGCTTGGCCGAATCACTGATTGGCTTCGCGGCACTGACATTCTTGAGAGCGATGTATTGCTCGTAGGACTCGGCGTCTTCCTGCTTGAACGCGGCGAGGTCTTTCAGGTCGTTGCCGAACGCTTTCTCAAACGCGAGTAGTGGTTCGTAGCGATCGGCGGGGGAAGGGCCGGTGACGAGCGTTCGCTCGAACGACGCGATCGCCTGACCGACGCCGTCGATCGTGAGCCCTTTGTCCGGGAAGACTTTCTCGAACTGAACGCGATAGCCCTCGATCCCCTGCAAGGTTTTCACGCAGCCTTCGTGCGTGTTCCCCATTTCAATCGGATTGGCGATCGGCCCGACGGCTTGGGCTTCGAGCGACGCGGCGCGACCGTCCCAAAACTGAGCCGCACTGAGGATGCGG
>JAYTXB010000445.1:0-5085 GCA_043743205.1 Schlesneria sp. | reverse complement strand
GCGCTCGTCCTTTGGGAAAACGCTTTCGTCCTGCTATGGGGTCTCGCTGCCGGAACGCTCTCCGCTCTGGTCGCCGTCGCCCCCAACCTCACCTCGCGCAGCGGAGACGTTCCCCTCGGCTCACTCGCCACACTGCTGGCGATCGTCTTCACGACCGGCATGTTGGCCGCATCCATCGCCGTCCGAGCGGCCGTCCGATTGCCGATCGTCACCACGCTGCGCGGTGAGTGATGTGGGGCCGGCTCTACCGGCCGTTCCGCGATTTAATAGATCAAGGCCGGTGGAACCGACCCTACTCGAACTCAAAATATAGTCACTCATCCGACAGCTCATTGGCTGTCGGGTGGGGCGATTCCATCACGAAGGGCAAGGCAAGCATGGATGTCGAGACGCGAGTGAACGACATTCATGCAGGACGGTCGTGGGATGTGCCACTGTTGTTTGCGACGCGGTGCGTGCGGCTGTTTGCGTATGGGTTCTTGTCGGTGGTGCTGGTGCTGTATCTGAGTGCCATTGGGATCGACGACGAGCGGATCGGCATCTTGCTGACGTTGACGTTGCTCGGCGACACGTTGGTCTCACTCCCCATCACGACGTGGGCGGATCGAATCGGTCGTCGGCGGATGTTGGTGGCCGGGGCCTTACTGATGGTCCTCGCGGCAGGGCTGTTCGCGGTCACGCACGACTTCTGCTGGTTGCTGATCGCGGCGACGGTCGGCGTCATCAGTCCCAGTGGGGGTGAGATCGGGCCGTTCCTTTCGATTGAACAAGCTGCGCTGTCCGGGCTGCTGCCGGATCAACGACGGACGATAGTCTTCGCCTGGTACAACTTGATCGGCTCGTTTGCGACTGCGGTGGGGGCACTGGTTGGCGGCATCGTCTGTCAGTGGGTTGAGTCGCGCGGCGCGACGGGGGCCGAGATTTACCGCCCTGCGATCTTGGGCTACGGCGCAATCGGTCTGCTGCTGGCGTTGATGTTTGGCTGGCTGTCGTCGCGCATGGAAGTAACCTCGGCCGAGAACGCGACGGCCGTCGCGCGGGGACCGCTGGGGTTGGGACGTTCACGAGCAATCGTGGCGAAGTTGTCGGTCCTGTTTGCGATGGATGCGTTCGGCGGCGGCTTCATCGTTCAGAGCGTGCTGGCCTACTGGTTCAAGATTCGATTCAACGTAGACCTTGCCACACTTGGCGGCATCTTTTTTGGAGCCAACGTGTTGGCGGGCATCTCCGCCCTGCTGGCCGCTCGATTGGCGAGTCGCTTCGGTCTGATCAACACGATGGTCTTCACGCACCTGCCGTCGAACGTGCTGTTGATGTTGGTGCCATTGATGCCCAATTTTCCACTCGCCGTGACGCTGCTCTTGGTCCGCTACAGCATTTCGCAGATGGACGTGCCGACTCGCCAGAGTTACGTGATGGCGGTGGTCTCACCGGAAGAGCGCGCGGCAGCGTCGGGCGTCACGGCGGTCGCGAGGTCTCTCGGCGCAGCCCTCGCTCCATGGCTGGCGACTCGCTTTCTGAACGCCGACAACGTGTTGCTCGCCGGGATGCCGTTCTATTTGGCGGGCGGCATCAAGGTCTTGTATGACCTGCTCCTGTACCGCGAGTTCGTCACAATGAAACTGCCTGAAGAGTCCTCGCCCAGCAATTTATGAAGACGGATTCATGCGTTCACGATCACGGAGGCGGTTCGATTGCTCACAGGAGGGAGCCAGGCACTGTCATTTCGCGGGCTTCGCCTTCTGCTTTTCATGCTCGGCGAGAATCCCGATCGGGTCATCGTTGAAGGCGTCTCGGCAACCGGTGCAACAGACGTAATAGGTCTTTCCCTGGTGCATCACTGCAATTGTTCCCAGTCCTCCCGTCACGACGCAGACGGGACCGCTGCTGCCGGTGGCGGCGAGTCGCGTCCCTTCACGTTGATAGCCGACCTCGGCCACGCGCGAGTAGAACGATTGCTGTTCGGGACGCTTCTCAAACAGCAACGTCATCCGGTTCTCGTTCAACGTCGTCAGTGTCAACCGATGGATTTCATTCGTCTTCGCATCGGCAGCCGACTCCAGCACGAGTCGCTGCTCTTCGAGTTGCCCCTGATAGTCGCGTGTCGTGTCGTCGAGCAGTGTCGTCTTCAACGTGAACTTCTTCGACTTGGCGTCATAACCCAGCAGCGCCGATTTCCAGTGCTTGCCCGCGTCCACATTCAGACGGATGCCCGTACTTTTCGGTTTCAACTCCCAAACGGAGACGGTCTTTTCCTGCCAGGCACCCTGCTGCGAGGCACGCTTGAGTTGACCCACGCCGCGCCAGCTACCAATCAAACCGTTGAACTCGCGCAGCGCATCGAGGGATGACACTTTGGTGCCGTCGGTCTTCGCCGCAGGTTCGTCGGAGGAAGCCACCCACGCGGTGGACAGACTCGCACCGCTCACGAGAACGAGCAGCAGGGTCACTCGCCACGGACGTACGATTGTTTGAGAAATGCCTCGAAGCATGCTGTCACCTTACGGAATTGATGGTGGTGTTTGTGATCGTCGAGTTTGTGTCGGCAGTGGACACGCGACGGGTTCAGGCAAATCGTCTGAGTCGTGCGGCGATTATGAGTTCGCCCCCCGTCTGGAGCAATGTGGCGGCTGGGCGAACACAAACAAGATGAGGTAAGGAACACCGCCGCGCTGAGGTCAGACCGGACTCAGTCACGGCCTGAATCGCGAGAGTCTTTATCCGACGTGCATCCCTCGCTGACAGGCGTTCAATCCTGAATGCCATCGCGCGAACGATGGCCAACCCTTCACGGAATTCGCGGAAATGTTGACGAACGTCAACGCCGATGTTTCGACAACTCAACAGTCGCGCCATTCTGAAACAACTCCGTTTTCACTTGCCGTATGTTGACAAAGCCCGCTGAATCCTCAGCTTACGAGTGATCGAGGAACGGGCCTCGCTGCGATGTGAACCGTGGCCTGAGAATTGCGTGATTCACGCAGTGTCAAATTGGTTTGACGCCTGATGACTCCGCGAACCGTGGTGGCCTTGGGCTTGGCACTGGCGATCACCCCGCCATTTCATATTTGGAAGGAACAGAATCATGCTACTGCTTGATACCCCGAGCGAACTCGACGAACCAATCTATCTGAAGAAGAACAGTATCGACCAGAGTCTCGGCTACCTGCTGGTCGGAGTGGCAGTGATGGCATTCTTCCTGCTCTCCGTTTTGGGGATGGGTCGCGTTCAAAGCCTGTCAGACCAAGCGATTGGTATCAAGCCGGACATGGCACAGCCCGCGTCGTCCGACATCAGTGATTCATCGGACTCCGAACCGTCGCGCTGAGCCTGCGACTGCATTGGCTTCCGGCGATGTAAAAAAACTGCCAAGCACAACACCAGAAGCGTCTTCCTGAGACGCTTCTTTCGTTTTCGAGGTGTCGTCCTGACCGCCGACTCGCGACATTAACGGCCTGTTGCAGAATGTAGAATGGGCTCCTAGGCCGTCCGTTTTGAGCGTTGAAAGCGGGACGGGCAAGGTGCCCATTCTACGTTCTGCAACGGGCCGTTAATCGAGTCCTGTGGCGAGTACCCGAGATGATTCATGAGCGAACGAACGTGCAACCGCCAGCCGCAGGCGTGCGCGGCGATGTAACGATGCTCTCGCGGCTTACATCCACGCGGTTAAACGAGGCAAACGCCTCAGTTGGAACCTTCATACGGATATACCTCGCGCGGCCACGAGTGATGTGTTTTAGGCGAGCCGCATGCCGTCAGGCTGCGGGTTTCCTGCGCCGATCAAGAACCCGCAGCCTGACGGCGTGCGGCTCGCCAAAGCCTCATTTGTGACCGCGCGAGGGATAAATCACCGGTCTACGGCTTGGCCAACTTCGCATGCATCAGCGGGGCGAGGAACTTGGCGGTCTCATCGCCGATCACGTGATATCCGGCGAGATTGGGATGTCGATCACCGAACCATCCGGGCAGATGGCCGAAGTGGGCATCGAGACGATTGTCGAGAACTTCGACTGTCGAGTTCGCACTACCGACAACGAATGGCTTCACGAACTCGCGCCGATTTTCGGGAATCTTCTCTAACGGGAAGCGGCGGTAGTTGAGCATGTCGGGTCCACGCTTCAACTCGGCGGCGTATCGCGGATAGATGTCGAACAACGTCAGGCCCTCGGCTTTGGCAACCGCTTCATTGAGTTGATTGATCCGGAGGCAAGTTGCTTCATCGCCGTACGGAATGACCGTCATCACGATGAGAGTCGCGTTCGGATGATCGATCTTCAGTCGGCCGATCAACTCGTGATAGTCGGTCGGAAAATTCTCGGCGAAGTTCTCGCGACGAGCATTGTCGTTCAGTCCGTATCGCACCAACACATAATCCACGCCCGGCAGTTTCGCGGCTTCCTTGTCGTACCGACCGGAATCCAAGAGGCGACGGATGAACTCGCCACTCAGGCCGAGATTGATGACGTTGGTCGGCGGCAACTCTTTCTCGGCCGCCAGCAGTTCGCGAATCACGTCTTCCAGATGCGGCCCCTTGGGAACATGCCGCCGAGGAACGCTCCCTTCGGTCGTGCTGTCGCCGAGCAACAGGATTTGAACTTTTCCGTCGTGTTCGGCTCGTGCTGTGTGACAGTCAGTCCCAGTCGTGACGAGTGCCACAACACAGATGAAGCAGTCTCGGTAGCGGAAGTTCATGCTGCGGTCCTTGGGTTCGAGTGGAAATTCACGAGTCGTCTTCTGGATGAAATTGGTTTGCTGTGTGGGATCGGTTTCCAGCCGGTCATTCCGCGTGAATGCGGCAGAGAACTGAGTCGACATCGGGACTGGCAGCCCGTTGAACAAATCACTCGCAGCGTGAGTTTAGAAGTTGCGCTATTCGAGGATTGAAGTCGTCTTCGCCCCAAGGGGGCCTCGGAAACCAGCCCAGGGCCAGCGAACACCGTGAGCGCCGCCCTGGGAAACCGAACACCAAAACGTTGTGCCCTGAAAGGGCACGGGAAATATTGGTCGAGACCACACGGCCTCGTGAACCGATCTGTCAAACCTCCTGTGCCCCTACAGGGCACGATCATCACACGCCAACAAACC
>JAYTXB010000444.1:0-4069 GCA_043743205.1 Schlesneria sp. | reverse complement strand
AGCCGATGGAAATAGGGCGAGTACCGTCCGATCTGCGTGGCCACACACAAGCCGATCCGCCCGCGTCGCATTTCCGGCAAGCAGACCGTGTTGTTGCCTCGGTCTACCTTGTCTTTCATGAACTGTTCCCAGCGACGGATTCGCTCCTGCGACCACCGCAGGTCACGGTTCCACTCCAACGCGTTCATGCTGAGATCGAGATGCACATCGAAGATAAACACGGGATCGCTCATGAGAGCCTTTCGTGGGGGAGGACCAGACAAACAAAGCAGCGGCGACGTTTCCGACAAAAGTCGAAACGAGGTTAGCCGGGTGCCGTGAGGCCCCGGGTTCTCAGCCAGATTCCAGAGTCCGGAGCCTCACGGCACCCAGCTCACAAGACTTTTGTCGGAAACGTCAGCGGCAAGTTTCTAACAGTTGGCCACTCGTGGAAAAAGCGACTCGATTGCCTGGAGGTCATACGGGTCGAGTCTGACAGTCGCGAAGGGTGTGCGGCTCCCGTCCAGCCACCTGCCTGTATTCCCTGCGAAATCGAACAGATTCACATTGTGAATGGTCCACACTCACCTGATATTCGTCGGCCCAATCGGACTCCGAGGAATATCGAGTACATGCGGCTCACCTTGGAATTCTTCCGGGCCAACCTTGTTCGCGCGAAGCACTCTCATGAATCCCAGTCAGATCATTCAGCCCGTTTACGAATTCACCAAGTCCATCTTGAGGATTCTGTGGCAACGGCACCGAGTTGTGCTGGATGCTCTGTGCCTGGTGGTGGCGATCACGGTCTGTGGGATGCTGTGGAACGGCTCCAGTTCCGATCTCGTTGTGTATGTGGGGCCGCGCGATTCGTCGAGTGCGCGGGCGGGCAAGAGTGTCGCGGCGGAACTACGGCGCACGGCATCTCCCAGCGGCGTCCCGTACCGAGTACGACTCGTCAACACCAACGGCTT
Organism: Schlesneria sp.; assembly: GCA_043743205.1. Lineage (GTDB taxonomy): Bacteria > Planctomycetota > Planctomycetia > Planctomycetales > Planctomycetaceae > Schlesneria. The sequence continues at coordinate 3,119 of JAYTXB010000444.1, read as the reverse complement.
CGAGGACATTCGTCAGTCCGTTGAGAACACCGTGGATGGAATCGCGATTGGTTTCCTGAGTGAGATCGAGAACCGGCAGGGTGATACCGAGGACAAGCGCGGACCGCTCAGCGCACTCCTGCCACTCGACTGGGACTATCTGCACGTGATGTGTCGCGTGGAGTTGTTGCGGTCCATTGAAATCCGGACCGGCAAAGTTCCCCAAGACTTGTCCGAAGTTTTGGGCTACCTCGGGAACACCAATCATCGAGTCTTCTTCGGACCGCTGGGAAGCAATTCGGCGAAACTCGGCGAGATCATTCTGAGCCAATACAACCTGAACACGGCCGATCATTCCGCCACGACGATTGCAGATTGGGCAGGCATGAGGCAGGCGTTCAAGGAAAGCCAGCTCGACCTCGCGTTCTACTGCGGCCCGGTCGGATCGAAGACCATCATGACGATGGCTGGTGATGAAACTGTGGCGCTGATCGGCGTGGGACCGATCGCGGAAGCACTCGCCCTGCAACAGAACATGGTCGTTGTTCCCGCCAGACTGCCGGAAAACCTGGCTCGTGCCGATGTCATTCCTCCGCTCGCTGCCGGCACCATTCACGGCACCGATACGGGCGAAGCGAGGTCACTCCCGATCCCATTTTGTTCGAAGGAGCTGAGCACAGTCTCGGTGCGACGATTTTTGGTCTGCGCCAGTTCGCTCCCAACCACTGATGCCTATCTCATTGCACAAGCGGCCAAGAAGTCGCTGGAAGGAGACTATTTGATCGACCTCAAACAGGATCGGCCTCCCTATGTTCGCAACGCTCCGACGCCACCATCTCACATGCCACTGCATCTAGGGACGGAGCGGTTGCGAGACCAGAAGCCCCCGATTCTCTGGTCCGTTCCTCTGACTTGGCCGAGTTGGTTTCAACTTGTGTTGTGTGGGCTGGTGCTCACGCTGGGGATCGAGTTACTTCGACAGGGGCAACGAAAACTTGATGAACTCGCGGGGCTGGTTCCTCCGGAAGCCAACGCCGTCCAGTCCAACTCTTCGCCCGTTGTTTTGGCCAGCGAGCAAATCTACCTGAGGCTGAAAGGGCGTGTGGAAACGTGCGAAGCGGAACTCGAACAACAAACGTACATCGAGTCCGACGCCAAGCTCGGCGAATGGACCGAGCGAATCCGACAGCTTCGCAAAGAAATTCGCGACGACAGGGAACTCAGTGGTGAGCAGCGAGAGAAGCTCCTCGCCGGTGTGCTGTCTCTGCGAATGGACGTGATGTCGCTTCAGCGCGAGCCAACTCAACCCAGCAAGCGTGGTCGAGGGAAAGCGGCGATCGCCGTTGTCGCCCCTGCCGCGAGCAACAACAATGTCACTGACGACGCGAACGGACGCTCTTCGATTTGATTCGCACAGAGATTGAGCGTTGAAAGCGGGACGGGCAAGGTGCCCATCCTACGTTCTTCAACAGGCTGCTATGTCGATACCCAAAAGGGAACGAGGCCGTGGGCCACTTTGGAACTGGGGCCTATTTTTTGCGACCGGCGAACTCGTGTCGCTCCATCAGGAACCACAGGCCGGACTTGCAAGAGTTCCCACCCTATGCGGTGACGACCACCGGTCGCTTGGCTCGTCCCGACTCCAGAATGGCCTGCGTGAGGTCGAACACGGCGAGTGCTGCCGACGGTGGCGAGACCTCTTCCGCTCCATTCAAGATTGTGTCGAGGAAACTCGTCACCGGTGTGGAGTCTCGTTCATCGACCGCGAGTCGTTGGCGGACACCGTCACTCGCGACCCACAGTTCTCCGTGCCGCAGCATCAAGTCGGCTCGTTCGCAATGAATGTGAAAGTCTTCACCCAGATATTGGGCATGGCCAATGAAGTCGATTGTCGCCGTGACATCGTGGGTCAGCAGTGCTGAGACACTCGCCACAATCTCAACGTGGCTGCCCCAGTTCTGAGTGCGAGCGAAGGCTTCACACGGCGCGAGGCCCGTCACATAGAAGATCGAATCGAGTTTGTGGCTTCCCGCATCGGTGACGTAGCCACCGGGGTTCTGATCGGGATCATCGCGCCACGTTCCGCCAATCGTCGGTTGCCAATGTTCGACATTGTGCGAGACCACCGCGCGGACTCGCCCCCATTTCCCCGAGAGAACTTCACGTCGCAGCGTCTTGTAAACCGCCGTGTGTCTGCGCTGATAGCCGAGTGAAAACGCCTGCCCGCATGCGCGGGCTAACTGGGCGCGATCGATCAACGCCAGAATCTGATCACGATTTGACGCGAGCGGCTTCTCACACAAGACGTGCCATCCACGGTCGAGGCAGCGTTGAGCTTGATAAAAATGTTCCGCCGTTGGCGTGCAGAGAATGGCAGCATCGACATTGTCGAGCGACAGCAACTCATCGAGATCACGACAGACATGGGCCTCGGGCCAGAGTGAGCGTTGCAGCGCGTCAGCCATCTCCGGCACCGAGTCTTGCAGCGCGACGACCTTGCCACGTCCGTCTGTCAGGAGTTGTTCACTGTGATGCCGCCCCATGCGACCACACCCGATCATTGCGAAACGAAGCGACGCCATGAGCAAACTCCTGTCGAGGGCGGTTTCAATAATGCGACCGGCATGAGTTCTCTTCCCCACACCAACCCGCAGCGTGAGCTGCGAAGTTACGTTTTTCCTCAGTGTGCAGCTCACCAAAGCCGCGCTGAAGTTTGCCGTTCGATCTCGCGCCTGTACACTCCGGCCCCTCCCGAGTGACCTGCCGAGAATTGAAAGGCCCGCCCCATGTCTGCTGTCCCGCTGCCTACTTCACCAATCACTGCGCCCAGCGCTGTCGGTTCGTCGCCGTTCGTCCTCAACATCACGATGGCTGCATTTCAGCAGGAAGTGATGCAGCGGTCGCTCGAAGGGTTGGTGGTCCTCGACTTCTGGGCACCGTGGTGTCAGCCGTGTCAGCAACTTGCTCCCGTTCTGGAAAAGCTCGCAGTCGAGTTCGCGGGTAAGTTCACGTTGGCCAAGGTCAACACGGATGAAGAGGCACAAATCGCGCAGGCCTTCGGGATCCAATCGCTCCCTACAGTGATCGCGTTTGCCAACGGCCAACCGGTCGATCAGTTTCAGGGGATGCTCACTGAAGAG
>JAYTXB010000443.1:0-12193 GCA_043743205.1 Schlesneria sp. | reverse complement strand
AACTTGGGGCTGATTCGGTTGGATCGGCTGCGCGGGGAGCTTCGGCACTGCCTGAGGCGGCTCCAAAATCCCAAACGTGTTCGACTTGCTCGTATTGATATTCCCAGTCGGCTTGTCGGGGCCGGGCTGAGAAGACTTCGGCATCGGCTGCGACGGTGCCGGGGCCGGAGCTGTGGCACGCGGCGGCTGACTCGGCGCCGACGGCGTTACTGCCGGACGGCGACCCGGCTGCACGCCAGCAGGCGCCACGTTTCCCGCCGCTGGTGGATTCGGATTGCCACTCTGTTCTTTCGGCTTGTCCTTCGCCCGAGCGGCCTCGAACGAACAGGCCAGTGCGACGACCGCGCCACACACCACGCACGACCAACGAAATCTGGACATGATCTACCCGCCTTTCTGAACGCCACCAAAGAACCCGCCCGAACGAAACCGGCGCCACCTTGCGCGCTTCGGGCTGCGAACGTTTCACCGGACATCACGCTCCCGCGCGGACCTCACCGTTGCAAGAGGGTTGTCAATTTCTTTGGTTCTTCGCCATTCGTGTTGACGGGCTGCAGAGACACACCATTGGTAGTGGATCAGTTCAACAACACAAGAATCAACACGTTTGGCGGAGAACTATTTCTTTGAGACGGCGGGTGTGGGAACAGCCGGGTGAGGAACGCGGGCATCGTTCTAGGAATGCGACGAACGGGACGGATGGAATTCGTGGTTGCTGTTTGAGGGATGGCTGGGGTCGTGCGTTTTGCACGCCCCCAGTGAATGACCGAGATGCTGCCTGATTCAATTCCTCTTTGGGCGCGAAGCGCCGACTAGAGGCACCCATCGTCCTCGTGTTCGCACGACCGGAGAGTAATGCCGAAGCACAGCCGACGTTGCTGAAAGCCAACAGCCACGAGACGACCGTGAAGATCGTGGGTTGAAAGTAGCTCACTCCAAATGGGATGGGCACTGCCCACTCGACATCACTCGCGAGCCCTGATGCTCGGCCGTCGCATCTTCAGACGTATCGAGTCGAAACGCGGCCTCTCGGTGTTTGGGATCGAAGCCATGACCCGCAGCACCGCTCTCAGACGGAAGGGGCGGCACATCGCAACTAGATCGAACTTCCCACGCTGACATTTACGCCTCCGAGAGCCGCGTCCGTTTGTGCGGTGATCTCGATGCCGAGGAATGTCTTCAAGACCGCGATGTGCGTCAGGGAGTGGTGAGACAACGGCACAGTCCGAAATGATCCGCCGCGTGGCTTGTTGTCGTCGTGAGTTTGCCAAGCGCTGATGCCGAGCGGCAGCAGCCACTGGTCGGCGAGATACGGTCCCACCGGCACGTTCGCCTTGAGGTACTGCCGCATCGCGTCGATGACGCGCTTGGTCACGTTCTCGGCTTTGACACCGTGCTCGCCGAAGCCGGTGAAGACTTCGGTGACGTGATCGCTTTCGAGTTCAATCAAGACGACGTTGCCGGGGCCTTGGGCCGAGACCTGTTCGCGCGTGAAGCAACTGGCGTCCCAGCCGGTGAGCCGCGTGAGTTCTTCGATCTCACGCTCGGCAATGTGAGTCGGCAAGTTCGACAACAGCACGCGACCGCGTCGCTGGCGAATCTCGCCTCGCTCCAGCAGGTCGAAGCCGCTGAGATGCTGGGCCGGTTCAATGGTCACGACGAAGCGGCCTCCCCCAGCGGGATAGAAGCCGGGTCGTTCGAGCGTCGCGGTGACGCGCGGTCCCATCCGATTCACGAGCGGCAGATAGGCTCGCTGGAGGAAGTCGAACGGCGGAGCCCACGGATTGTGCGTCCCGCCTTCGAGCACCAGCCGCGACGGCCCCTCCGCGATCAGCAGAGGCGGCAACACTGTTTGCAGAACAAGCGTCGCACTCCCCGCCGTTCCGACCGCGAAGTGGTATTCGCCGGGCACGACCGGCCCCGGCTGAAACGTCAGCGCCGACGAACCAATGGCATCGCCCGAAACCTCCGCGCCGCAAATCTCCTTCGCCGCGCGCACGGCCGTCAAATGCTGCCGCATCAACCCCGGCTTCTCCCGCCCCGCGCGAACTCGATCCACGGTAAAGCCGCGCCCGGTCACCATCGAGAGCGCCAAAGAAGACCGAACAATCTGCCCACCCCCTTCACCTTGCGAACCGTCGATGTTGATGAGATCGGACATTTGTAGGTATTCCCAATGGTCGCGTGAGGGGATCAGGCGATGATGGATTCAGAGTGCCACTTCAATATGTGGTCGATCAGAATATCGGCGCGTTGTTTGATGAAGTGAAAAAGTTTTCGATTCTGGGACGCGGTGATTTGGATTCCGCCGTCCAATTGGAAAATTTCCGACTCCCATCGATCCAGGCGAGATGAAAAGCGACCGCCTTGATGCGCGAGTGCATTTCGAATCTCGAAGTACTTCCGAATTTCATCGCCGGTCCAACACTCTTCGGCGACGCTCTGCCCGAATGTATCGTGGACTCGTGTTCTGAACTGATTTGCAGGTATGGATTGAGCGTCTGGATCATTCGATCTCAATCGAAAACACGTAAGAAAAAAATGTTCGTAGGCAAACACAAGGCTCGCGAATGTGTTCCTCATCAACCCAATGATGGCGACTTGAAACTCTGTTGCCGTTAGATATTGAGCAAACGCATTCTCAGCCAAGTTCTCATCGACCATTTCACGTCGTTGGGACTGAATCTGAAGCATCATCGTTGTCGCTTCGTCCATCAACGGTTCGATTACTTTGCCCGCATCTGGACTCGTTGCAGCCGCTCGAAGTCGCGCACGAATGAGCTTGAGACACTCGATTTGCAGCGGTTCCCCGGCATCGACAAAACTCGATACAAATCCCGAATGAAGGTGAACTGTCAGCCAAGGAAAGCGGAAAGCATTGGAAGTCGCCTTGAGCGAAAAAAGAAACTCACCGACCGCCGAGTCAAGTTGCGGATACCCGCTCGTACGCGAGTCAATGGCTTTAGCCCAAGCGTGATCGAAGAATCCCTTGTACTCGTCCACATGTGACTCGATAAACACGTTGGTGAGTACAGTGTTCATCGTGCGCCCCGCATTTGAATCGTTGTTTGCATTCATCGCCGATCTCATCCTTTCAATCTGTTGCCATGAACACAGTGAAGCCCTTTCGGGGCTTCGCGTCTGGCGGTCGCGAATCCCCATGTCCAATCAATCATCCGCCTGATCGCCGTCCTTGATGACGAAGCGGGCTTTGAGTCTGGCGACTTCGGTGGCGAGGCCCGCCGTTTTCACGCTGCGGAGGACTTCATCGAAATCTTTGTAGGCGGCGGGGGCTTCGTCTTTGGGGTAGGTGCGGCAGTTGGTCAGGATGTCGGCAGCGTCGAACGATTGGTCGATCGATTGCTGGTCGAGTTCGCGGATCGCTCGCTTGCGGCCCAAGGCTCGGCCGGCACCGTGATTCACGCTGTAGCAGCTGATGGCGGCACCGGGGTCGGCCACCATGACACTCGAACCGGCCTGCGGGTTCCCCGGCAACAGGATCGGATGACCGGTCGTCTCGTAGATCGTTCCCTTCAAGGCGTGATGGCCGGCGGGGAACGCTCGTGTCGCTCCCTTGCGATGCACCCACGCCGGTCGGTTCTCGACGATTTCCTTTTGCGCAATGTTGTGGCTGATGAAGTAGACCAGCCGACCCGTCACGCCGGGAATCACTTCCTGAAACGCTTCGAGGACGAGGGCGTTGATGAGCAGATGGTTCACCGTCGCGAAGTTGGCTCCCAGCGCCATGTCGTCGAGGTACGCGTTGGCTTCTGGAGTTCCCAGCGGCGCGTAAACGAGTTCTCGATCCTGACCCGGCAACGGAATGTCCCACTGAGCGAACTTTTGCTGCAACGATTTGAACTGGCCCGCCGCGAGGTCGTGGCCGATCCCGCGCGATCCGCAGTGAGACAGAAACGCGACGTGGCCATCTTTCATTCCAAACACACTCGCCGCGTGACGAGCACGATCGTTGTCTTCGACGTGAACGATTTCGCACTCACCGAAGTGGTTGCCGCCTCCATATGAACCGAGTTGGCTGATCTTGTTTTCCAAGTTGCGGAAGAAGCCCTGATCGATGTGCCGCTGCAACCTCGCCGCGACAGCGTCCTTCGTTTCATCATGCCCAACGTGCGACGAGTCTTCACAGCGTGACGCCCATTCCGGCGGGATGCCGATCGCCTGGCAGACCTCAGCCGACGCCCCTTCGACAAGCGCTTGCCGACCGACCGCAGCATCGACCCTCCGCGACTTCTTCGCATGTCGCTGGCCACGACCCGCGCCGGTTGGCGTTCGTTCGCAGATGGCTTTGATGAGTTCCCGACGGATCGGCCGCTTGAGGATCGCCTCTTCAGGAAGATCCAATTGCAGGAGGCTCATCGAACACTTGATGTCCACGCCGACCGGCCCCGGATAGATGTGAGTCGGCGAAACCATCACGCAACCCACGGGTGCTCCATACCCGCAGTGACCGTCCGGGTTGAGGACAAAGTCCGTCACTCCCGGAGCCAGTCGCGAGTTGATCGCCTGCTGCAAACACATCTCATCGAAGGAGTCGCGAATGGCTTGAGTCCCAATCACGGTGATGGGCGTCGTGCTGCCGGTGGGCAGGATCGCGGTCGCTTCGTTCGTCGGGATGATTTCAAACGGCATGCTGGGTCTCGAATGTTTTGGGTTGGCGTCAGGAAGAGTACTCAACAAGGCGACTAAAAGTTGATGAAACGCTCATGCTCTATCCACTGAGCTACGGCCCCGTTGAAGTAGGAGAAAGTGGAGCCGGTGGGACTCGAACCCACGACCATGTAGTTCCATCGGCATTCGCCGTGTTGAGTGTTTTCAGGCCTCGGCAATGAGTCAATCGGGCTCTCCGCCACTTGTGATGAATTCCAATCTGAGCGGCACGGCGCTAGCCGCCGGTGTTTCGTCTAGGTGTCTGTCCGGAAAGCCGTAGCATGGGCTTCCAGCCCGTGCCGTTTCTCGAAGAATCACGGGCTGGAAGCCCATGCTACGAGACTTACCGGACAGACACCTAGACCGGCGGCTAACGCCGTGCCGCTCAGAAGACACTGCTTTCAACACGGATGGCGGAGAGACGTAAATCGAACGTCGCGGTCATCGGATTCTTTCGGCGAACCTGCCTGAAGACAGTTCACCAGACTGGCAATTCAAAACACCAACACGACGACGAGGAATGATGAAACGATTTACGTGCTCTACCACTGAGCTACGGCCCCTTGAGTGCCCATTTGGCCAAGTGGAGCCGGTGGGACTCGAACCCACGACCACGGGTGCTAAAACCTTGTAGTTCCATCGGCATTCGTCGTGCTGGTTGTATTCAAAGCAGGCTCGTTTTGGCTGGGCATTACGAACACAAGGCGAGAAGAGAAGACCCCTCACCCTCACCCCGCAAGGCCGGGGCGAGGGGACAAGAGACGCCATCGACGAGGGATGTCGAGAGATCCCGCTTGCGCGGGGTGGGGGTCGAACCCACAAGACCAATGTACTCCCAACGGCATTCGACGGCGTTTCTTCTCATGAATCCACTCGATCCTTCAAGCAACAAGACCGACAAGGTGATGCCGAGACGTTTCGTATGCTCTACCCGGTTGAGCTACACATTCCATTCAGAACGTGACGGGACTCGAACCCGCAACCTGACGATTACATGTAGTCCCGACGGCATTCGGTGCCTGTTGTTTGCTTTCGATCTTCGACCACCGCAGACCGGCGCGGTGAGATGTTCCTGTCAGGAGTCGAACCTGAACTACGACCTTCGCAGAGTCGCGTGCCTCCGCCACACTCCAAGAACGATTTGACCAGTGCCCCACCGAGGAATCGAACCTCGTCCGACAGTTTCGAAGACTGTCATGCGTCCTCCACACCCGCAGGGCGTGCTGTCCGTCGGTGGTTGTCCCGACGGACAGGCTTCATCCGGTTGTCAGAGTTTCATCCGTTCGATCTCTCGAACCCAGTGATCTTCCATGAACCGGTTCGCAGCCACGTCAGCGATCAGGCTGAAGACCTGATCGCTGAACCCGCCGACGTTGATGATGTCCGCTCGCTCGGCCGCCTGAGTTGTCTCGTACGGTTGCACGTCGATGCAGATCATCTTCGCCTGCGGATTGCGTTGCTTGAACAGGCTCCACTGAGTCATCGTCTCGGTCGCACTGCCGCCGTAACGGCCGTAGTGCGGCGAATCGACCCACGATTCGTTGTCCGACACGTAAACGATCAAGTCTCCCTTTGCCTGGCGGCGATTCAACTCCGTCAGCGGAGCACTGCAATTCGTTCCCCCCGCCGGCAGCGACGCCAACTTCTGAGCGTTGGTCATCACAGAGTCACGCGGATTGAGCGGGCAGTGAACGACTTTGGCCTCGAACGGAATCACTTCCGCTCGCGGGTTCTTGCGGAGCAACGCCGCCGCCACCAGAGCCGCCACGTCGATGCAGCGCACCTTCGATGTCGAGCCTTCGCGCACTCCCGTGATGGGCGAGTGCATCGAGCCTGACACGTCGGGACAGATGTAAACCTGGCCCTCGATGTTCGGCACGTTTTCGAGGGCGATCTCCATCGCATCCTGCAGCGCTTCACGAATCTCGACCGGAACCGTCGGGTTCGCGTTCAAGAACGCCACCAGTAACTGGTACGGCAACACCCGCGCCTTCGCGATCTGCTGACGATCCCGCAACCGGTTCGAGATGACTCCAATCATTTCTTGCTCTCCGAAAACACCGTGCCGCTCGAACGTGTTGAGGTTCATCCGAGCCGTCTGCCACGAAGCGTTTCGCGCGACCTGGCACCAGTCTTTCTTCGTCAACGGCAGGGCCGTCAACATCTGGAACGGCACGTCGGGAACCGGAACCTTTCCGGGGTTGGTGTTCTTCAAAAACTTCTCGTACTGCTGCACGAGTGGCGGCAAGGAATCCTTGTCGTACTCGCGCCCGATCAAGTAACCGAACAAAGCCGCTCGCGACGGCGTGGTCGGCTTCGGGTGAACCATCTTGATGACATCGGCCAGGGACGGCGCGTTGCCGATCGCACCGAGGAAGAGTTGATCATCCGTCCGCGACTCGATCCATTGGCAAACAAGCCGCTTCGGGAGCGTCCCGAGACTCTTCCGTCCGACCACGCCCGACCGCATCATCTGCACGAAGGTGCGGAGCATCTTCGCGTTGTCGATGACTCGATCGAACACCTCGGCCATCAATCCTGGGCTGCGCACCGACAAGACCGCACACAACAGCGCGGGCATGTCCTTCATGTGGTTCCGCTGACGAACGTACAGCGCCGTGCGGGCGATGAATTCCGGCTCGACCTCGGCACACAACGCCAGCACGCGGTCGAGTTGTTCATCCGCAGTCGTGTAGAACGTCCCGTTGAAGCACCCCGTGCTGGCGTACTGCGCGAGAGCCTGTTGAGGCGACAGACGGTAGGCCAGACCACCTGCTTCGTTGAGGGCATCAGCTTTCGGCAGGAACCGTCCGGCAATCGTTTGGAACAAAGTCTTGTTGGCCATCGTTCAGTCTCCCCTCATTTTCTGGACTACGATCCGTCGTGATCGCGAACCACTAACTCGGATAATTCATGGCCCTCAAGTAACCCGCAGCGTAAGCGAGGGCGTCGTCACCGTTCGCCCTCGCTTACGCTGCGGGTTACTGTGCGACACTGCGATTCCCGTATGAGGGAGCCATGAATAATTCGAGCTAATGCAGGCGACGTGCCGAGAGACAATTTCGTGAAGAAAATGTTCGGAATCACATGAATTACAGCATCTGTCGCCATTGCTGCGGTTTGGTGCTGAGTCTGCGGTGTCGTCTGTTGCGATAACAACGGATCGTTGTTTATCCTTTGGGATATGACCAAGCCTCGCCCTCAAGTTCTGTTCGGAATCCTGGGAACACTGCTCGATCGAGCCAGAGCCGGGGAAGATCGTTGGCAGCGATGGCGGCCGAGCGTCGCCGCCTGTCAGCACGAGGATCTGCTCATCAGCCGCTTCGAGCTGTTGCACGAGCAGAAAGAGGCGGCCCTCGCGCGGATCGTTGCCGCCGACATCAAGGCGGTCTCACCCGAGACTGATGTCCGGCTGCACGAGTTGCGATTGAAAGACCCCTGGGACTTTGAGGAGGTCTTCGTGCAGTTGCATGACCTCGCTCGTCAGTATCCGTTCGCATCGGACGACGAGGACTATCTGATTCACATCACGACCGGGACGCACGTGGAACAGATCTGCATGTTCCTGCTGGCCGAGTCGCGTCGCATTCCGGGCCGGTTGCTGCAAGCGTCGCCTCCGCCACGAAACCAACCGGGCGAGGGAAGCTACCGGATCATCGATCTCGATCTCTCGCGCTACGATGCTCTCGCGACACGGTTCTCGACGGAGCGGCAGGAGGGGCACGTCTTTCTCAAATCGGGTATCGCCACACAGAACTCGGCGTTCAACGTGCTGATCGAGCGGATCGAACGTGTCGCCATCGCCAGCACCGCACCGCTGTTGTTGCTGGGGCCAACCGGCGCGGGGAAGTCGCAACTCGCCCGGCGCATCTACGAATTGAAGCGTCGCCGTGAACAACTGCGTGGCGAATTCGTCGAGGTCAACTGCGCGACGCTGCGGGGCGATCAGGCGATGTCCGCGCTGTTTGGTCACATCAAGGGCGCCTTCACCGGCGCGACGAACGCTCGCCCCGGCTTGCTCAAGGCGGCCGATCACGGACTGCTGTTCCTCGACGAGATCGGCGAACTCGATCCGGACGAGCAGGCGATGCTGTTGCGAGCCGTCGAGGACAAACGCTTCCTTCCCGTCGGAGCCGATCGCGACAGCGACAGCAACTTCCAACTCATCGCGGGAACGAACCGAGACCTTCAAGTCGAAGTGGGACGCGGCACGTTCCGCGAAGACCTGCTCGCCCGGATCAACCTGTGGACGTTCTCACTGCCCGGCTTGGCCGAACGACACGAGGACATCGCGCCGAATCTCGACTACGAACTCGAACGCCATTCGACGACGACCGGCCACAAGGTGACCATGAACAAGGAGGCGCGAGCGCGCTTTCTGGAGTTTGCTCAGTCCCCCGCAGCGGTCTGGTCCGCGAACTTCCGCGATCTTGGTGCGGCCGTCACACGCATGGCGACTTTGGCTTCGAGCGGACGAATCACGCTGGCCGATGTCCACGAGGAGACCCAACGACTGACCGCCTCATGGCGGCGCGGCAAATCTCAAACACCGGATGTCCTCGATGAACTGCTCACCTCCGAGCAACTCGCCGATCTCGATCTGTTTGACCGCGTGCAACTGACAGAAGTCGTCCGCATCTGCCGTGAGTCTGATTCCCTGTCCGCCGCCGGTCGCATACTGTTCGCGGCCTCCCGCGCTGCGAAGGCCCAACCCAACGACGCTGATCGCCTGCGGAAGTACCTCGCTCGTTTCGGCCTGTCGTGGTCTCAAGTCCAGTAGGGCGTGTGGAGTCTTCAGAACACGCCATCTTCCATACTCGTGATGGTGTGTTTCGAAGACTCCACACACCCTAAGTCTCAATGAATCACTGCCGACTCCGGTCTTTCGACAACAATTGCATTCGTCGGTAACAGGAAAACGTGACAAAGCCCGGCTCACTGTTGTCGTAGTGCTTCACCTTCTTGCGAGGTGGAGGCCCTTGGTCAGACGGCATGAGCGAACTCTCAGTCATTGAGAAACCAACCAACTCTTCTCATCGAACCATCAACCCCAAACCCAGCCGTGCCACTGCTTCGGAGTCTTCGGAGAAGCAGTGTTTTCCGAGAGGATTTCCGTTCATCAGCACTGATTCTCCGAAGACTCCGAACCAGTGCCACATCCAAGATTGTTGAGACCGCTCAAGCAAGACCTCCTCCACGCTACTGGACTTTAATATCAGACGCAGTACGGACCACTCGAAAACCGTAGTTGAAGTTCCGCAAGAATGGCCAGGCTCCGAAACGATAAGCTGAACGAGTTCCCACGTAATGAACAAACCACGACCCACCTCTCAGCACTCGAGCTTCTGAACCAATAGTTATTAAAGGGTCTGTCGTCGTTTCAGAACGATTCGCATATGCTTTTTCGTCATACACATCTTCACACCATTCGTAAACATTACCATGCATATCAAACAGCCCAAATGGGTTTTTCTGATAGGATCCAACAGTAGTGGTTCGTTCGAGGAACTCCTTTTTCGTCTTTGCACTAAAACGATAGTTTGGATTTACGTTAGCCTTGTCGCAGTTGATTGAATTACTGAAGTGGTACGGGGTTGTCGTGCCAGCGCGACAAGCGTATTCCCACTCCGCTTCCTTCGGCAACCGAAATCCAGTTCCCCCCAACACCGAAACCGTCGCACCATCAATTGAATTTCTAATTCGATTAATTTCCGTCAGCTTGTAGTATAGGGGCAGACTGTCTTTCTCACTAAGTTTATTACAGAACTCAATCGCATCGAACCACGAGACCACCTCAACGGGGAATCTAATCGTCTTCTGGCCGTTTACGCTTTTGCTTCCACTACCTGACTTTGGGAACCAACTTGGGTTTGCGCCCATCACCGATTCGTACTCTCCTTGCGTGACTTCGTAGATGCCGGCGTAAAATGCCTGGGATATCTGAACAGTATGTTGCGGTTGCTCACGTCTTAGGTTTTCCTCCTTACGTTTCAAATAGTCCTCAGTCAATTTCGCATTGGCTTTCAGTGCTGTCGCGACATCGCCATCACTGCTACCCATCTGAAATACTCCAGCTGGTATTAGCGTCATCTTAAGTCCCGTGGACTTTGAAGTGACCTCCCTAGGTAATTCTGCCGCGAGTGTAAATGGCATCGCGTTTACCAACAACAATCCAATCATGCAGATTTGTCGCCTAAACACAAAACACCTCCTATGGTAAAAGCAGAATACTAACAGCGATAAGCACATTTGTGTTTTAATAATCCGTAAAGTGTTGTTTGGTGATCTTTACTCTGGTTCGCAGAACTAATGACAATCATAGTCTTGTCGGTTATGTGGAGTCTTCGGAGCACACTATTCACCGAAGTCATCCCGGTGCGTTCCGATGACTCCACGCACCCTACTTCTTCTCTGGCTAAACGCTGTCAGCTAATCGCGACTCCCAGCACCCACAACATCAGGCCTTTGGCGAGGTGCATGCGGTTGTCGGCTTGCTGGAAGGCGATGCACTGCGGGCCGTCCATGATTTCGTCGGTGACTTCCAAGCCTCGTTTGGCGGGGAGGCAGTGCATGAAGCGGGCGGACTTGGGGGCGAGCTTCATCAGCTTCGCATTGACTTGGAACGGGCTGAAGACCGCTCGCCGATCGGAGTCTTCGGCCTCCTGGCCCATGCTGGTCCAGACATCGGTGTAGACGATGGAGGCATCCTTGAGGGCCGTCTTGAAATCGTCGGTCTGTGTCACGTCGGCCGTGGGGAGGCGTTTCTTCAAAATCTGAAGGAACTTGTCGTCGAGTCGGTATCCCTCGGGGGCGCACACGACGAATGAGACGCCGCAATGTGCGGACGCGATCGCCAGCGAACTGGCGACATTGTTGCCGTCGCCGATGAACGCGATCCGCTTGCCGCGCACGTCGCCGAAGACTTCCTGCATCGTGAACAGATCGGTCAGAGCCTGACACGGATGCCGTTCGTCCGAGAGGCCGTTGATGACTGGCTTGCCTGAGAACTCGATGAAATTGTCGATCAGCTTCTGCGAGAACGTGCGGAGAGCGATCACGTCGCTGTAGCCACCGATCACGCGGGCGACATCTTTGACCGCCTCGCGCCCGCCGATGCCAGCCTCGCGCGCTTCGAGGAAGATGCTGCTGCCGCCAAGCTGCATCATGGCCGCGTCGAAACTGAGCCGCGTGCGCAGCGAGGGCTTTTCAAACACCGCCGTGAGGACTCGCCCCGCCAACAGTTGCGGCCGCTCTCCTTTCGCGAGCCGGGCCTTCAGTTCGCGAGCCAGATTGAAAATGGCGTCCACATCGGACGCCTTGAGTTCGAGTAACGAATTGAGATGACGCATGAGAACGAAGTCCGAAACAAACAGAACACTTTGGGAACCGTACAAAACAGAAACACCCACGCGACCGCAATGCGTGTCGCGTCAAAGGCCCTCACCGTGCGAAGAGTCAAAAAGACTTCGCGGCGGGAAGGCCCTGCTAGACGGCGGTCTGAGATCGTGGCGGGGCATGTTGGCTG
>JAYTXB010000442.1:0-4097 GCA_043743205.1 Schlesneria sp. | reverse complement strand
AGCTTTCGATTTGAATCTCGAACCGAAGCACATTCGCGAGGAGTACGGCAGCGGACACTTCGCCAACGGCTGTCTGTTGGCGAGGCGACTGGCCGAGCGAGGCGTGCGATTCACGCAGGTTTACTACGGTGATGGCCAGCCGTGGGACACTCATAACGATCACAACAACGCGGTGAAGAAGCTGGCCCAAGACATCGACCAGCCGATGGCCACTTTACTGCGAGACCTCAAGCGACGCGGGATGCTCGACGAAACGCTCGTCATCTGGGGGGGCGAGTTCGGACGCACGCCGACGACCGAAAACGGCAACGGTCGCGATCACAATCACTATGGCTTCACGATGTGGTTGGCGGGTGGCGGGATTCGCGGTGGCCTGACCTATGGCGAAACCGACGACTTCGGTTTTCAAGCGGTTCACAATCGAGTCCACATTCACGATCTGCACGCCACGATCCTGAATCAACTCGGCCTGAACCACGAACGTCTGACCTATCGTTATGCGGGGAGAGACTTCCGTCTGACCGATGTTGCGGGCAAAGTATTGCACGACGTGATCGCGTGACTCGGATATCTCACCCGGAAAAGCAGTGTGGTTCCGTTGTTAAACCTCGCACGGCCACAACTGAGACGTTTTAAGCGAGCCGTGTGCCGTGAGGCCACGGGTTTCCTGCGGCGATCAAGAACCCGCAGCCTCACGGCATGCGGCTCGCCAGTGTCTCATCCTTGGCCGCGAGAGGTATAAAGCGACATCAGCCATCGAGTCACCCGACTTGAAAGACGGATCGGCCCTCGCCCTGAAAGTCCTGCCCCGATGAACGCAGATCAACACAACGGTTTGGAATTCGGTGATCGTCAGCATCTGCGAGACTGGCAAGCGGAGCGGCTGCGTTCGCTCATGCAGACTCTCGTTCCCGCCAACCCGTTCTGGACGAAGCGGCTGTCTGACGCCGGACTCGACGCGAGTTCGATGCAGTCGGTCGATGATCTGTCGCGTCTGCCATTCACGACCAAAGCGGACTTCGTGTCGGATCAGGTCGTTCATCCGCCGTATGGTTTGAACCTGACGTTTCCTCGCGCCGAGTACTCGCGCCTCCATCAAACGTCGGGAACAACGACCGGGCAGCCATTGCGTTGGCTCGACACGCCCGCCAGTTGGAACGGGTTGCTCGATTGCTGGTCGATCATCTATCGGTGGATGAAACTCCGCCCGGATGATCGGCTGTGCTTCCCATTCTCGTTCGGCCCGTTCCTCGGATTTTGGGCGGGGTTTGAAGGGGCGCTGCGTCAGGGAAACATGTGCCTCGCGGCGGGCGGGATGAGCAGTGAGGCCCGTTTGAAGCTGATCTTGGACAACCAAGTCACGCTGCTCGGCTGCACGCCGACGTATGCACTCCGCTTGGCCGAGGTCGCGGCGGAACAACAGCTCGACCTGAAAGCCAGCTCCGTCCGTGCGATCTTGGTCGCGGGCGAACCGGGGGGAGCGATCCCGTCCGTGCGAGCGCGGATCGAAGAGGCCTGGGGGGCGCGGGTCTTCGATCATTGGGGCATGACTGAGATCGGGCCGCTCGCCAGCGAATGCGAGGACGATCCCGGCAATCTGACCGTGCTCGAAACAGAGTGCATCGCCGAAATCGTTGACCCCGCCACAGGTCTGTCCGTCGCAGCGGGGAAGCTCGGTGAATTGGTCATCACCAATCTCGGACGACACGGTTCGCCGGTGCTGCGCTATCGCACGGGCGACTTGGTCGAAGCCGATCCGGTCGGACACTCCTCGGGGAGAACGCTGCTACGGCTGCGCGGTGGCATCCTCGGACGAACCGATGACATGCTGATCGTGCGCGGCAACAACGTCTTCCCGTCGAGCATCGAGGCGATCGTGCGTGAGTTTGCAGAGATCATCGAGTTCCGCATCGTCGTCTCTCGCCAACGCGCGATGAATCACGTGCGACTCGACATCGAACCGGCCGCGACGCTCGATGAACCCCGCCGCGTCGCACTCGCCGATCAACTCGCGAAAGCCATCAAACAGCGACTACAGTTTCACGCTGAAATCGCGATCGTCGAATGCGGTTCCTTACCTCGCTTCGAGATGAAAGCCAAACGCCTGATCCGCGAGTGACGAGCGGTCTGCCACGTCGCGACGGTGGCGGCGTGGCTGGGGTCGGCGTCTTCACCTCCCCCAGTCTCGTTGGTGTGTCGATTGCGCATCCGTTGGGGGCCACGAAGACGTAGCCCCCAGCCACCCTGCAGCCGGACGGCTAACAGCCTGTTGAAAAACGTAGGATGGCCTCCCAGTCCGTCCGTTTTTTGCTTGGAAATCGGACGGGCAAGGTGCCCATCCTACGTTTTTCAACGGGCTGCTCAGGTTTCGCCGTCAGATTCCTGTCGGCCCCTACTGTGTTGACTTCAACTGCTCATTCGCCAAGCTGGTTGTCGAACTTGACGGGATGAGTCATGACGGACGACAGCAACAGAACGCGGAATGAACGGCATTTCTGAACGAACAAGGGTTGCGCGTGTTTCGTGTCACTCATGATGATGTCTTGAATCATGTTGAGTCGGTGGCCATTGCAATCGCGCGTGAGGCGGGTGTTGATGTCGTGGCTTGGTTGAATGGGAAGTGGAGTCCGTCAGGACACAGCAGCGAAAGCGACTCGAACGACGAACGAAAGCCCCCCTCACCCTAGCCCTCTCCCCCGAAGACGGAGGAGAGGGGACACAGCAAAAATCAAAGTTACGGAAGAGACCATCAGCATGTTTGTCGCGATGATGCGTGATGCTCCCAAACGGACACATTGAGGAGCTGTGGAGGGAGGCGAACATTCGCCGGCATTCCTTCCCTCCTCCTCACCTCACCATTCCTCACCCTGACAAATACTGCAACCACCATGACCACAACCCGCCTCCTCCTTGCCTTCCTCTTCCTCCCCTCATTCTCTCCTCCGCTCCTCGCCTCAGACGATGTGAGCTTTCGGCGGGACGTGATGCCAGTCTTCTTCCGAGCGGGCTGCAATTCGGGCACCTGCCACGGATCGTCGCGGGGCAAAGACGGCTTCATGCTGTCGCTGTTCGGTTACGACCCCAAGGGCGACTATGAGCGCATCGTCAGTGAGATCGTTGGTCGCCGCGTGAATGTGGCGGTCCCCAAGCAAAGTCTGTTGCTGCTCAAGGCGACCGGGGCGGTGCCTCATACCGGCGGGAAGCTCTTCAACCGGGACAGCGAACACTACCAGACGTTGCTCCACTGGATCGAAGCGGGCGCTCCCGATGATGAAGGGACCGTGCCAGAGACTGTGGAAGTGGAGCTGTCACGAGAGCGTCTCGTGTTCGAGGCTGCTGGTGCGGCTGAGGCACTGCGAGTGACCGCTCGTGCGAGCGATACTTCCGCACGCGATGTCACGAAGCTGGCTCGCTATTTTTCCAACAACTCCAGCGTGGCCACGATCGACGCTGACGGCCAAGTCCACGCGGTCGGGCCGGGTGACACGCATGTCTTCGCGCGCTTCAGTCGATTTACCGTCGGAGTCGAAGTGATCGTGCTGCCTCCGGCCGATGGCTTCACCTGGCCAAATCCAACAGCCACCAACTACATCGACGAACTGGTGTTCGACAAGTTGCAGAAGCTGCGTATCGCTCCGTCAGACCTCTGCGATGACGAGACCTTTCTCCGTCGAGTCACGCTCGATCTCGCCGCTCGTCCGCCGACGGTCGAGGAATACCGGGCTTTCATCGACGACCAGCGACCGACGAAGCGATCGCTCAAGATCGACGAGCTGCTGGCCAACGACGCCTTCGCCGATTTGTGGACGGCGATCTGGGCCGAGCAACTGCGCGTGATGGGTGGCAATTACGCTCCCGACGCGACGCACGTGAAGGCCGCCGCCGCGTACTACGAATGGATTCGCAGGCAGATGCGTTCGGGCCGGCCACTCAACGAGTTCGTGGCCGAGATGGTCGGTTCCTCGGGCAGCAATCTCACCAACGGGCCGGCCAATCTGTACACGATGCTCGTTCACAAGCCGAACTTCGAACCGAAGGCGTTCGCGGCCGATTTCTCGCAGGTCTTTCTGGGCGTGCAGATTCAATGTGCCGAGTGC
>JAYTXB010000441.1:0-5099 GCA_043743205.1 Schlesneria sp. | reverse complement strand
CGGATCGCGCGGGCCTGCTGCAAACTTTGCGCGGCGTTGATCTGCTGACCGATGTTGCCGTGGTTCTCGGCCATCCAGAGATGAAGCTGACGCTGCGATTCAGGGTCGCCCGCGACTCCCTTCTGGAAGATCTTCGTTCCGACCGCGCTGCTCTTCGCCCACTGCCCGATGCGCCGATAGTCATAGAAACATTGTGCGCCGACCTGCCGGGCGAACTCACCGGCGGGTAGCCGGTCCAGCATCTGCTCGCCCAGCACGGCGGCCTGCGTGATCGACTCGGTGCTGCCGACCGAGTTGTAGTACTGAATGGCGGTGACTCCGTATCGTCGGCCGATCTCGGTCGGCCCCTGTCGCAGCCAGACGGCCCGACACGCCTCGGCCGTGCGCAGCCGATCGTCCAATTGCTGGAGCGAGTCGGCCAAACGAACTTCGAGCGCCGGACATTCCGGAGCGGAGGGATAGCGCGCCAAAAACTGACGCACCGTGGCCGACAGATCCTTGTTGCGCGACAGTCCCTGCTGGGCGTCGATCCACTTCAGCATCATGGCATTGTGGCGCGGATCGGTCGGATGCGCGGCCACAAACTGCTGGGTCACTCGCACCAAACCAAACAGCCGCCCGTCGCGGTAATAGAGGTCGGCGAGCTTCACCATCACTTCGGCCGCCTCGGTCGTGGAGTCCTTGTACTTGCCAAGGTCCGCCTCCAACAACGCCGCCTGCCTCCCGACCTCATCCACCACGGGCGCTTCTTGTCCGAACGCCGGTGCGAACGACGCGGCCAATAGTCCCACCATCAGAAACAGAGATCGCTTCATGATTCTCACTTCAAACGGACTCGTACTACTGGTTCACAACTTCTCGTCGTCCTGCGCACAATTCAGAAGCCGACGATGACACAACCGGATGAAGCAAAGGACTGACCACAGATGTCACAGATTTCACGGATGCCACAGATGAAAAGGCAAATGCGGAGTGCTCTTTGGCTTTGTCTGATCCGTGAAATCTGTGCCATCAGTGTCATCCGTGGTTCCGCTGCTTCCTTTGGGTTGCGGCCGAGAGACTGCTTCGTTTAACCGCGTGAGGAATGGCAACTCGCCAAACATCATTTATCTGATTTGGCCAGGGCCTCTGAAATTTTCTTGGCGTCGGCGGCCAGCGGGCTTTCGGGGAACTCGCTGATCAACTGCTCGAACCGTCGCTGGGCCTCCGCCTTCCGGTCCATGCGAAACAGGCAACGGCCGTAGTTGAACAGGATCACATCGAGAAACTTGGCGTCGGGTTGGTTGTTGAGCACCGTTTCAAACGTGTCGATCGCCCGGGCATAGTCCTTCTGGATGTAGTAGTAGTTGGCCATCTTCGCGACCGCCTCGCCAACGCGACCGCTTTCCGGGAACTGATCGTAGACACGCTTGAACTCCTGAAACGCACGGTCCCGCAATTGAGCGGCCGCCTCACCCTGAGCCTTCCCGGCGAGCGTCTCGTAACATTCGGCCACACCGAACTGGGCCTCGCCCCGAAGCTGGCTGGTCTGCATGCCGACGAGCCGACTGTAAACACCGATGGCTCGTTCCAAGTTGCCCTGCTTCCGCGCGACCTCGGCCAGACGCAGCAGCGCGTCATCGACAAAGCCGCTGTTGGGGAACTCGCTCTGCAATCGTTCGCACATCGCGGCGGAGAGTTCCAGTTTGTCCATCGCGAAGTAGATGTTCCACAACTGCACGTAGAGTTGTTCGAGCAGACTGCCTCGCAGACGACGGGCATCATCGGCAACCTCTTCGCACACCGACAGGGCCTGCGCGTATTTCTCGGCGGCCTTCGCGTGCAGGCCGAACTCCTTGTAACGATTGGCGATTTGAGTGAGCGCGTCGGCCGTGCGCAGTTGAGTCTGGATCTTCAATTCCTGGTCGGAGATTTCGGCCTTCGTCACGCGGACGCCGCCGATGTTTCCTTCGAGGCACCGGGCGACCGCCTGAATCTGCCGCGTTCCCTCGCGGCTGTGAATCTCATCGAGATACACCATCCGCACCTCATCGGACGGGAGCGCCTGAAGGATGTCGTCGTTCGGGATGATCTGGTCCGCCTTCACCAGCGAGACCGTGGCTTGAAAGAGTCCCGAGTGAATCGACTTGTCATCAGCGGTCACCTTTGCAGAATCCGGACTGGCGGCTGCGGCTGCCAATTTCGCCGTCGCGGAGTCACCGGCCACCGGCGCTTGATCGGGAGACGACTTGGTGACGGCCGGCCGATCGGATGCGATGGCTTGAGGCTTGGTTTCCGTCAGCGTGACCTTGACGGAATCGACCAGCTTCCAGTGATCGATCTCGGGGACGACATTGGCAGGCGCAGCGTCTCCCGGCTTCTTCACTGCGGCGGGAGGTTCGGCTGCGGCAGGCAGCTTGGTGCGCGCGATGGCCTCCGCCTCAAGCTCTTCATCGGTCTTGAGGCGATACAACTGAACAATCGCCGCGATGCGATCGGCATTGGTCGAGACATCTCCATCGGCATCAATGATCCGCAGGTTCACTCCCTTGCCGAGTACCGCACCGTTGACCGTTTCCGAGAACGCCCCATCGGTGATCGAGGCCATCGCCGTACCAACGACCGTCACCTCTTTCAAGACGCTCGCATTGAGCTTCTTGTCCGCCGTGTGTTCATCGGTGTACTTCACCTGCACCTTGTCGCCGCCGTGGATCTCCAGGGTGCCGTTGTTGGGAGCGGGACTGCCCAGACGAGTCGGCACCGATCCGACCACGAGTCGCACGTTGCGGCCGACGGGAAAACAAGCGACGGTTTCTTCATCGCCACTCGTCGCCTTGCACGTCACCTTGACCGCCTGGTTCGGCTCCAACACGGCGAGATCCGCGTCCTCGATCCGCACGAACAGGCGCTTGCCCGCTTCGAGCTTCTCCGCTTTGCCAACTTCGCCGGAGAAGGTCGTCCCGACCTTCTCCAACGCCTGGATCGCGCGGCTGTAATGACCGAGTTGAAAGTGACCGAGGCCGATGTAGTAGTACGCCTCGTTCACCTGCGGACTGACCGGAAACTTCTCGATGACATCGCGCATCACCTGAAACGATTTGCCGAAGTTGCGGGCGTGATAGAAACAGACCCCCAACTTCAACGTCGCCTCGGCCCGCTGCTCCTCACTGGAGTTCTCCTCGACGGCAGCGGCTTCAAAGTGAACTCGCGCGCGATCGTAAACCCGCTCGCGATCGAGAAAGTAATTGCCGAGCTTCAAATGGGCGTCAAACCGGAGGCGGCTGCGCGGATACCGTTCGATGACCGACTTCCAGATCTCCACGGCCTTGGTCGCCTCGTTGGCATCGAGTCGCGCGTCGCCCGCTTCGAGCAATTTCTTCGCTGCGCGATCTTCCACGATCGACCCTCGCACCGCACCGGATTCGGGTTCTGTCGGGGCTGCTGGAGCCTGAGCCAAGAGTGGAGTGGTCGCCAAAAGAACAAAGAAGCCCGCAACAGCATGACGCATCACAAACCGCCCCCCATCCACGTAAAAGGCCCCCGGATTTCCGATCGGGGCTACAACAAAGTCAGCAAACTAAAGTCGGCAGAGAGGCTCTTGCAACCCCGTTCCCGCCAATTGTTCGAGCGAGGTTGAAGACATCGCGGCATCCCCGCACGAGTCGCACCATTGTCGCGACCGACGGGGATCAACGAACCTCGCCGATTTGCAGGGCCCCAAAAAAACAACTGTGAGCGACCGGTTGGGCACTCACAGTTGTTCTGCATTCGTTTGCAGCTCGTCCGAGCGCCGGCCAATTGTCTGATCAGCCGAACAGTCCCGTGATCGGAGTCCCCTGATCGACCAGCTTCATCGGACGCGCCAAGGGTGTCATGACATCCTTGTTGGGGTTGATCCCCAAGGCATGACAGATCGTGGCGTGAATGTCTTGGACCTTCACGGGTTGATCCTTCGCCTCGGCTCCATCCTCGTCGGACGAACCGTAAACCGTACCGCCCTTGATGCCGCCTCCCGCGAGGAAGCAACTGAAGACCGAGGCCCAGTGGTCGCGGCCGGCATCCTTGTTGATGCGCGGTGTCCGACCGAACTCGCTCAACATGATGACCAGCGTCTTCTTGAGCATCCCCGTTTCGGCGAGGTCGCTGATGAGCGAGGCCAGCGCGGGGTCCATGATCTCGCCGTGATCGCGCATCGCCGGGAAGTTGGCCGTGTGCGTGTCGAACCCACCACGGTTGACCTGCACGAAACGAACGCCCTTCTCCACGAGCCGCTTCGCCAGCAAGGCACCGCGACCGAACGGAGTCTTGCCGTATCGTTCGAGTGTCTTGGGTGACACCTTGCCAAATTCAAACGCTTCCAATGCGGGACTGCGCATCAGCGTCACGGCTTCTTCGATGGAGGTCTCCGTCGCACGCAGGCGAGGATCGGTGCTGTTGCCCGTGAATCGCTGGTTGTACTTGGCCAGCGTTTCGAGACGTTTGTTTCCACGGACCTCGGCGATCCCTTCGGGGAAGGCCAGATACGGATCCTTGTCGCCCGGATTGGAAACGTAGTACGCCTCACACTTCTGACCGAGATACCCGGCGCGGGGAGCCTGTCCGCTGATGCTGATATAGGCCGGCAGTTCTCCGAGATTGGGGAGTTCATGCGTAACGACCGAACCGATGCCCGGATAGACGAGGTTCGGGAACGGCAGGTAGCTGGTCTGAACATGATGCGTTGCCCGTCCGTGATCTCCTTGAGTCCCCGCGATCGAGCGGATCAAGGCGCAGTGGTGCATCTGATCGGCCAGCCCCGGAAAGATCTCCGAGATTTCAATCCCTGGAGCACTCGTCTTGATCGGGCTGAGGTCACCACCGGTCGGCCGACCCGGTTTCGGGTCCCACGTGTCGATGTGAGACATCCCGCCGCCATTCCAAAACAGGATCACATGCTCGGCCTGAGCCTCATGATCCTTGCCCGATGCGGCCAGCAGGCCCTTCACACTCATCCCCAGCAGTGTCGCACTGCTGGCACCCATGAACGCACGACGAGAAAGATGGTAGTCGCGGCAACCGGTCGGCATGGAAAGACTCCCTTTCAGTGGAACAGTTCGAGGCATTCGGTTCAGGTTTGAGGC